>JBDTHD010000253.1:0-2711 GCA_039937075.1 Ginsengibacter sp.
TAAGATTCGGTAGCTACCGTATTGGATTTTTTTATGAAAACGAAACAGTGGAACTTGTTAGAGTTTTAAATAGAAAAGATATTTATAAATATTTTCCATAACAGATATTGATTTTCACATTTACAAATCCGGATTTGATTAAAAAATCTCAAACTAAAAAATATTCACTAATTAATTAGAGTATATTCGAAAATAAAAAACATACTTATTTGTTCGTTTACTGCCAATAATTTATTCATTAATTATAAAATGATCCGAATCTTTCCAAAAAGGAAAATGGTTTCTGCAGTCAGTTACTTTTTCTTTTTCTAATGTATAGGTAAACACATCTTCCTCACTATCTTTTTCATAAATAATTCCTCCCAAAGGATCAATGATAGTACTGCCGCCATTATAAGAAATCTGTTCGCCGTCCTCGCCTACCCTGTTTACTCCGGCAACAAAACATTGATTTTCTATGGCTCTAGCACGCAATAAAGTTTTCCAGGCCACGCTTCTTTTTTCAGGCCAGTTAGCAACATTTATTAAAAGATCATATTGATTTTCTAAATCGCCTTGCGATTGGCGAGCCCAAACCGGAAATCGTAAATCATAACAAACCTGCAAATTAATTTTCCAACCTTTTACCGAAGCAATTAGTTTTTTATTTCCGGGGGAATAATGAGAATTTTCATTACCAAAAGCAAACAAATGCCTTTTGTCGTAAACTCCATATTCACCAGTTGGCAACATCCAGATTAAACGGTTCAAATATTTTCCATCCTCTTCAATCATGACGCTTCCCGTAATAATTACTTTTTTCTCTTTAGCAATTCTTTTCATCCAATTTACCGTTTCATCATCCATTTTTTCTGCAAATAATTCCGGCTTCATGCTAAAACCGGTATTAAACATTTCGGGTAAAATAATGACTTCAGTTTTCTCTTTGATGCTTTCAATCTTTTCTTGAAACATTTCAAGATTCCTTTTTTTATCTTCCCAAAAAAGATTGGCTTGTATAAGTGTGATGGTGAGTGAAGGCATAATAGTAAATAAAAAAGCAAAGGTATTTGTTTGCGCTTAATCGAAAGATCAAAGCTTATTTACAGCAAAAATTCAAGTATTTCTACCACATCAAATAAATGAAAATTGATTAATTTTAGAATTGCTAAAGTGGATTAGATTTTATATTGGTTACTTGTATTCAAAGACCTTGCTTATGAAATACAAATTCTTTTTTATTCTCACTTCTCTTTTTTTCATAACACTTTTCGCCAGCGAATGCAAAAAGCACAAGCCCAGCAACCCTGTTGACCAATTACCACCGGAAACGCAAATTGGCGCAAATACTTTTGGATGTTTAATAAATGGTGAAGCTTTTTTACCAAAAGGGCCATCATTAAGCCCCATATTACAATGCGCCTATCAATACCTGAATACTAATTACAGTCAAGGATACTTTTTTCAATTAAGCGCGGGGAATAAACGCAATTCAAGCAATGTTTTTGGTATTGGAATATTCTCAGACAGTTTAGCAATAAAAGAAGGAGTATTTACTTTGAACGAGAATCAAAAGAGGAACGCTTACGGTTTATACTCTCGATTTCAGGAACAAGGAAACATTGTTGAAAGCACGATTTTATATACCAAAAGCAATTTATCTGGTCAATTAATTATTACAAAATTTGATGAAATAAATCAAATAGTGGCAGGTACTTTTTGGTTTAATGTAGTAAAAAGCCCTGGGGATACGATAAAAGTTACTGATGGCCGCTTTGATATGCAATTCACAAAATAGAAAGCACTTAAATACATTTAACCCTCAAAAATTAAACCCAATGAAAAAATTAAAAGTGTCTTTCTGGTTTCTTCGATATTTGCTTTACTACTTCTCTCACCATCTCACTTTCAAACCCTCTCTGCAATAAAAAATCCTGCAGCTTTCTTTTCTTTATAAAAATATTTTTTTCGCTTTTCAAAGTTTTTAATTTTTGATCTGCCAACTTCTGAAAAACTCTTTCATATTCTTTTGCATCAATTTCTTTTAAAGCTTTTTTGATACAATAGTCGCTTACTTTTTTAAATTTTAATGCTTGCTTTATTTTCACTTTCCCCCATTGTTTCATCCGGAATTTTCCTCCAGCAAAATGAATGGCAAACCGTTCTTCATTTAGATAATTTTCAGAGATCAAAGTGGAAATAATTTCTTCCACTTCTTTTTTGTGTAAACCGAAAGAATACAATTTATCCCTCACTTCTGAATGGCACCTTTCCTGGTAAGCGCAATATTGTTTTATTTTGGGAAGGGATTGTTCGGGAGTAAAATTTTGAAATGACATTAATCAAAAATATCAATTATGGCAGGAAAGAAAATTAAAATTCTTAATGACTTTACGTTACTACTCTTCCTGCCAATCAAATGTTCTTTTGCACAACCCGCTGTCTGACCTTCGGTACCGACCGCTAGTAATCAATTACCTGCTCTTCTATCAACTCAGGCATTTCCCTGAACTCGTATTGCTGGTTTCTAAGTTGCGGCTCAAAACCCGCTTCCCTTATGGCTTCCTGGATTCCGTTGGCAGTAAAGCGGTGTGGCGCTCCTGCAGCGCTTACCACATTTTCTTCAATCATAATACTTCCAAAATCATTAGCGCCCGCATGAAGGCAAATCTGTGCTATTTGTTTGCCCACTGTCAGCCAGCTCGCCTGTATATTTTTTATGTTGGGCAACA
>JBDTHD010000254.1:0-6804 GCA_039937075.1 Ginsengibacter sp.
CTTATGTATATTTGAATCATGAAAAAATCTTCCTTATACAAAGGATTGCTTGAGCCTATAATTATACAATTGTTGAAAGATAATGGCCGCATGTATGGATTTGAGATTACTCAAAAAGTAAAAGCGCTCACAAAAGATGAACTTCAAATTACCGAAGGCGCATTATATCCTTTGCTACACCGACTGGAAGCCGAAGGCTTATTGGAAGTTTCGATGGAAAATATCGGTAACAGAATCAGAAAATATTATTCACTAACGAAAGCCGGTAAGAAAGAAACCGCCAGTCACGTGCGAGAAGTCGCAAATTTTGTAGAAACATTGCAAATTCTTTTTAAACCAAAACTGGCATAAATGCTTACTAAACAACAAATACAATATTTATTCACTTTTTGCGAGTCAAACGGTGTAAAATATTATGATGTACAAGTTGAGTTAGTAGATCATTTTGTAAATGCTATAGAGACTGAAATGCGCGATAATACTCAGCTTACGTTTGAAAAAGCATTGAAAAAAGTTTATAGAAGTTTTGGCAACGACGGTTTTGAGCCATTGGTAAATGAAAAAGAAAAGATGGCTGAAAAACAAATTAAAAGACTTTTTTGGAAACTTTTTAAAAGTCATTTTGGTTGGCCAAAAATTTTATTTTTTTTATTATTGGCAACTATCTTATTTACCCTGTTTTCTTTTAAAATTTTCTTTGTAAAGTGGTTTTTAATGGTAACGTTACTTTTAGGTTCTGGGATAATCTTATATACTCCTTTTTTAGAAGGA
The DNA here is from genome assembly GCA_039937075.1 of Ginsengibacter sp. GTDB lineage: Bacteria > Bacteroidota > Bacteroidia > Chitinophagales > Chitinophagaceae > Ginsengibacter. The sequence goes on from JBDTHD010000254.1 coordinate 772, forward strand.
ATGATTTCGGGAGCAGGGAAAAAATTTTTGTTGGTAAGTTTTTTATGGGTACCATCTTCAATTGTGTTTCTTCCATGTTTGCTCTATTTACAAGGTTTAGCAGGAACCAAAAGTTTTTTAACTCATATACCTCCCCATATTTTAATTCCCGGAATTAGTATTTTATTAAGCTTTAACTTAATTGCCATTTGTGTAGCCTGGCAAACATTTAATTCAATAAAAAAGAATTTATATCAAACTTATCCGGAAGTCTTTTCAACAGCAAAATAAACACTCACCTTTGTAATGATGTTATCTGAACAACAAATACAATCCTTATTTACTTTTTGCGAAAAGCATTTTGTAAAATATTATGATGTGCAGGTAGAACTGGTAGACCATCTTGCAAATGCTGTTGAATTGGAAATGCAAAAAGATCCAAAAATTTCATTTGAAAAAGCCTTGGAAAAAGTGCATCAAAGTTTTGGCGTAATGGGATTTGCTCCTTTAGTTGCAGAAAAACAAGCAGCGGCAGAGAAGCAAAGCAGAAAACTCTTTTGGCATTTATTGAAGGGGCAATTTGGCTGGCCAAAGGTTTTGGCGTTTTTTGTAGTAACAGCTATTTTATTCAGCATATTTACTTTTGATAACTCGCTGATGAATTCGTTTTCGTTTGTGATTGTTTTTTTGTGCTGGCCTGTATTGTTGGTTAGCCTATTAAGAATTCGAAGAGAGTTGGGAAAGACCGGCAAAAAATTTTTAATTGTTAATTTCTCATGGATTAGTATTTTATTATTTCTTCCAATATATAGCCTCAACATTTCAATTGTATTTAAAGAATTTATTGGTGAAAGTATTTTTATTTATGTGCCACTCCGTATTTTAATCGCAGGTCTTAGTATTTTTCTAAGTCTGTACCTTATAGTTATAATTTCCGTGTGGCAAACGCTTACTGCAGTAAAAAATAATTTGTATCAAACTTATCCGGAAGTGTTTTCAGTAGCTTAAAAATAGAAATCCTTAATAAAAGTTTGTTTACTGTGAGGTCATCTCTTTAAAAATTTGTAGAAAATTAATTTGAAAATGTTTTTACAGCTTCGCCTAAATCAAATATTTCTGCAGAACCGTTTAGTTTTAATTTGATAATGCTACTTCCGGCTGCGCTCCTGAAACCTGCTTCGCAATGCACCACGATTGGTTTATTTAAAGGTATCTCATCGGCTCGTTCTCTTAATTCGTATAAAGGAATTCCGATAGAATTTTCAAATATTTTTTTTGTCTTTATTTCTGATGGATTCCGGATGTCAACAATCGTAAATGCATTTTCATTATCCCTCAATTGGCTACTTTCAAAGTCACCACTTATCTCGGTTCCGATATTACCTGCTATTGCCAATTCAATTTGACTTTCATAACCAATTTTTGCCACACGCCCTATCAAATCATTTAACATCGTTTCATTCTCTGCCACCAGGTAAAAATGTTCGCCGGGATTTACAATGCTGCCCAACCAGGTTTCAAAACTATTTTCGCCCATCAGGTTAATTGCATTTTTTAAATGGCCTTTTTTAAAAATTTCCTGGGGGCGGCTGTCAATTATAATCAATGAAGAATCCAATAGATTTTGCGCATCTGCATTTTTTGCTTTTATCTTTTTTACTTTTGAAATACTTGCTGAAAAATTTTCTGCTCCTTTTTTGTTCAACTCCACTTCATAAGAAAAATATTTTGGAACAAAAGGTTGATCAACTAAAAGTTGCTCCACAAATTCATCTTCAGTCAGATCCTGTAAACTCCAGTTACTCATTTTCTCGGCACCCATATTACTTGTGTTTTGCTGGCTCATACCTCTTCCACAAAGGCTTCCTGCGCCATGCGCCGGATAAAGCAATACATCATTTTCTAAAGGCACGTATTTATCACGAAGCGAATGATACATTTTTTTTGCGAGGTCTTTTTTTGCCATTGTAATAGAGCCCGCTTTTTCTCTCAAATCCGGCCGTCCGCAATCGCCAATAAAAAGGGTGTCTCCTGAAAATATGACCACTTCTTTATCATTTTCATCTATTAATACAATGCTGACGCTATCGGGGGAATGGCCTGGCGTATTCAGTGCTTTTAATTTAAAATCGCTTAAAATAATTTCATCTCCTTCATCGAAAGTGTGGTGTGGATATTCAGCGCCAAGCAATTTGCTTACATAAATAGTTGCGCCTGTGGTTTTATGAATTTCCAAATGGCTGCTTACAAAATCAGCGTGCGGATGCGTTTCGATTATGGTAGTGATTTTAGCATGATGCTCATCAGCAAAATCGTAATAAATCTGCGGATTTCTTGCCGGATCGATCAGCGCTATTTCCCCGTTGCTCGCGATAGCATAAGAATAGTGTGCTAAATTTTTATCTTCAAATTGCTTTATTTCCATGAGTAATTTTATTTGAAATGAAAATTATAAGCCTGGAATAATTCTCTGTTGAATTGATAAAAAAATTCTTTCGTAAATAATTTCCGGCCAATTTTAAATTATCCTGTTGCTACGCTAAAAATACTATACGCAATTATTATCAATACAATAAAAGAGATTACTACATACATATAATCCTTCTCGAAAAAAAATCCGATAACTGAGAAAATAACGCGGGAAATAGGCGTAGCGATTAGCAAAAGCAGGCCCAGTTGAATAATGGATAAACTATCAAAATGAGCAACTCCCTGGATAATCTGTTTTACTGAACGAAGATGTGAAGGCTCACCGATGAAAGTTTTGTACTGCGGAATGGTAAATCCTTTTTGAATTAAATAATAAACGCCGCCAAAAAGAATTAAAGAACCGGATATGATAACGCCCGTAATGAGCAATCTGCCCATTACAGCTTCGATATCATAATCAGTTATTTTACTTTCCGTTTTCATATTTGGCCTGTTATTCCGTTATAAATCATTTGAAACGCCAGGAATGTAATAATTATCGCAAAAAGAATTCTTAACCATTTCGTTTCTGATTTTACTAAAATTTTCGATCCTAAAAAAGCCCCGCCAATAACGCCTAAAACAACGGGCATCGAAAGTCCCGGATTGATATAACCTCTTTGCATATAAATTCCTGCGCTGGCCGCCGCGGTTACTCCAATCATAAAATTGCTGGTGGTAGTAGAAACTTTAAACGGAAGCTTCATAAAATTATCCATCGCAATTACTTTTAAAGCGCCGGAACCAATGCCTAACAAACCTGAAATAATTCCCGCAATAGCCATCATAATAAAACCGCCTGGAATATTATGTGCCTCATATTTTATTTCTCCGTTAGCAGTCGGATAAGAACTATTCATTTTTAAAATATTCGCTAATTTTCCGGAAGGCGTTTGCACGGTAACTTCATTTCTTTTCTTCAGGGAAAGTGCTGCAGAAAAGATTAAAACAAATCCAAAAATGACCGCAATGATTTGGGTAGGCGCATATACCGCAATTACGGCTCCGCCAACAGCTCCGAGTGTGGTGGCAATCTCCAAAAACATGCCTATGCGGATATTTGAAATTCCTTCTTTTACATAAGCCGCTGCTGCTCCGGAAGAAGTAGCAATAACAGAAATAAGTGACGCGCCAATCGCGTAATGAATATCAACCCCAAACACAAGCGTTAGCATAGGGATGATAATAACACCACCTCCAAGGCCGGTAAGAGAACCAACCAGGCCAGCGAGAAAGGAACCGACCAACACAATAAGAGAAAATAGAATTACGGTCATTAATTATTTTTCAGGAATTCGCCAAACGAAAGAAAAATCTGAAACCAGTAAACGAATAAATAAGCTGATTTTTTATTTTTACTTATCAATCTTTTCACGCCAGGCCAGCATTCCTCCGGTTAGGTTTTTTGTATTTGAAAATCCCATCTGGTCTAATAGCATCGCTGCCATGCCGCTTCTGTTGCCACTTCTGCAATAAAGAATTACTTCTTCATCTTTAAGATTTTCAATATCTTCTATCTGCATATTTTGTATATTTCCCAGAGGTAGCGCTGTGCCACCGATATTATATTCATCTGTTTCTTCAGGCTGGCGCACATCTAATAAATTAAGTTTTTCGCCTTTGTCCAATCTTGATTTTACTTCTTCAGCAGAAATATTTGTCATATTTTTTATGGTTTTTTTATTTGAGAACTATCAATTTTTAAGCTGTCTGTTATTACCGGGCGTAATTTCTGTATCCAGATATCCATTGTTTGTCCAGGTTGGATATAATTCGGCATGCTGTTATAATCAGCAACTTCCGGATTTTGCCTGAAAATAAAGGCGTTTGAAGTGTCGGTTATTTCGCCGTTAGTAAGTATGGCGGCTAGCAAAATTCCTTTACTTGATAAAAGTGCTCTTGCAGAGTCAACCGTTAAACCTGTTAAATCTGGTACCGGTAATTTTACAGCTTCCAGGCCACCGCCAAGCACCAAATCAATTTTTGATCCCCACTGAACTTTCGATCCAAACTTAATTTCTTTACCCTCATAAGCCTGCTGTAACACAGAACCTTTCATGAAATTTGGTTTGTAACTTGTATCCCCCAATGCCAAATGATTTTTAGTTAATTTATCAACCGCAAAGCGGAAACTCAATCCTTCCAAATTAGGCATTTCTACCATCGGCAGTGCCACGGGATTTACATTTAAGAAAACGGTACGATTTACTTTTACCGTAGCATCTGGGTCTGGCAATTGTTTTTTTATGGTGTTGAGTGGAAGACTATCATTGTATAAGGAATCGATTATGATAACATCAAAACCTCGTTTTTCTAAGAGACTGGTTGCGCTATCTACATTTTTTCCTACAACAGAAGGCACTTTTAAAGATTCTCCGTGATGCGTAAGCCAACCAAGCGATTGAAAAAATAAAAAGCCAAGTGCAAATACCAAAATAACAGCCACCAGCAGATTTACTAAAAAACTTTGTTTTGCAATGAATTTAAACACAGTTAAAATATAAATGAAAAAATAAAGTGTTGCAATTTAATAAAATTAAACAGGTAAACATTCCTCCAGTAGCGCGGTGTAAAAATCCATCAACGTCCAGCCCATTGCTACTACTTGTTGCGGAACGAGACTGGCTGCTGTTTGCCCCGGTACGGTGTTTATTTCCAACATATAAGGTAGTCGTTCCTCTTCATTATAAATAAAATCAATTCTCACTATTCCCCTGCAATTAAAAATTTTGTAAATTTTTATGGCTTCCTCTTTTATCTGTTGGGCAATATCATTATTTACTTTTGCCGGAGTGATTTCCTGGCTGGCGCCAAGGTATTTGGCTTCGTAATCAAAAAAATCTTTTTCGGTAATAATTTCAGTGATCGGTAATGCGATTATTTCCCGTTTCGATTTAAAAACCCCAATCGTAAATTCCCTGCCTTTTATAAATTCTTCAACCAGCACTTGCTCATCTTCTTTAAACGCTTTTTCTATAGCTGCACCCAATTCTTCCGAAGGCGAATTTACTTTGCTCATTCCAATGCTTGAGCCGCCGTTGTTGGGTTTGATAAAGACAGGGAATTTTACATTCTTAACTAATTCATCCGGGCTTTGATAATTATTTTTAAATAACAAAATTGAATTAGCCACTTTTATTCCTGCAAAAGACGCAACGGCAACTGTGTATCTTTTATTGAAAGTAAGCGCGGAAATTGCGCAGTCGCAAGAGGTGTACGGAAGATGTAGCAAGTCAAAATATCCCTGCAGCTTTCCGTCTTCACCGGGCGTACCGTGGATACCGATTAGCACCGCGTCAAACTTTATTTTTTGTTGATCGACAGTTATTGAAAAGTCATTTTTATCTACTTCGGTTGTCTCATTATTATTTTTATAAAACCAACCCTTTGTATTAATATCTATTTTATAACATTCAAACTTTTCAGGATCGATATTTTTCTCAATTGTTTTTGCTGACAGATAGGATATTTCGGCTTCGCCGGAAAAGCCGCCTGTAACGAAGGCAATCTTTGGTTTATTCATTTAACTGGCCAATTTGACTTGTAAAATAAATTTAATTTTAGAATAATAACAATCTCAGTTAA
>JBDTHD010000255.1:0-5627 GCA_039937075.1 Ginsengibacter sp.
GCCAAAAACATCAGGTTGGTTTTAGGCGTTTTTCCCGGCCCCAGCAAATTAATACCAGTGTTAGTAGCCATGCTCCAGTTATTGTGTTTGCCACTTCCATTTATTTGAGCAAATGGTTTTTCATGAAGCAATACGAGAAGATTATGACGTTTTGCTACACGAGTCATTACGTCCATCACTAAAGTATTGTGATCGACGGCGATATTTACTTCTTCGAAAATTGGGGCACATTCGAATTGAGAAGGAGCAACTTCATTGTGCCTTGTTTTTAACGGAATTCCTAATTTATAGGCTTCATCTTCGAAATCCCTCATAAAAGCATAAACCCTTTCAGGTATGGCGCCAAAATAATGGTCTTCTAATTGTTGGCCTTTTGCAGGGGCGTGGCCAAAAACGGTCCGGCCTGTCATCAAAATATCAGGGCGTGCATTTGCTAACGTAGCGTCTACCACAAAATATTCCTGCTCCCAGCCTAACGTTGGCTTTACAGAAGTAATATTCTTATCAAAATACTGGCAAACATCAACAGCCGCTTTTTCCAAAGCAACGGCCGATTTTAGCAACGGAGTTTTTGCATCAAGTGATTCTCCTGTATATGATACAAAGATGGTAGGAATGCACAATGTGCGTCCGTTACCGATTTCTACAATAAATGGAGGAGAAGTTGGATCCCAAGCTGTGTAACCACGGGCTTCAAAAGTTGCTCTTATACCTCCACTTGGAAAAGAGGAAGCATCTGGTTCTTGCTGAATTAAAGCTGCTCCGTCAAATTCTTCCAAAGCAGTTCCATCTCCTTTAAGTGTAAAAAAAGAGTCATGTTTTTCTGCAGTGGCGCCGGTTAATGGTTGAAACCAGTGAGTATAATGAGTAACATTTTTTGTTTCAGCCCAGCTTTTTAAAGCAGAAGCGATTTGGTCACCCATTTTCCTGTCTATTTTGGTTTGATTCTTTATAGAAGAAAGAAGGCTTTTATAAGCTTCATCGCTTAAAAATTCGCGGGCTTTTTTTAAATCAAAAACATTTTCTGCAAAAAATCCGGTGATTTTTCTGGAAGGTTCTACATCATGGCTTCTTGGTGACGAAAGAAGTTCATGTAGGGCATTTAGTCGTAATGATTGCATTTTAAAAATTTTGAGGCACAAAAAAACGATTTTATTTTCATAAAACGCAATAATTTTTCAACAATTATGATAAATACAAGTTTTTTTATCATAATTTAAAATATTTAATTTTCTTTAATGTTTTTCTAAAATCGTTTGTTGAAAATAATATCGCAGTAAACAAACTTTTAAATCAATTTCTTATTTTACAATGTCAGGCGTGAATTCGCTGATTTTTAAATAAATTAAGAATTTTCTCCCAGTCCATATAACCTATAATGGGAATTAATAAAAAGATTAGATAGATACTTCTATATCTTACAATAGACCCAATAATGGGTACTGTATAACCAATCATCATCATCATTGAGAAGCCTAAAAACAGGCAAAAATAAATTACCGGATTTATTACCATTTTTTTCTTATGAAAAAAAATAAACAAAAGAAAAAGTATTTCAAAAAAAAGTATTTCGACCGCAAAAGGGGCGAATTGCCAATTTTTTATTTTTGAAAGATAAGGTCGCATCAATGCGTGATTCAACGCTTGCGGAGCATTAATTATAAAACTTTTGAAATTTGGTGAAAGTGTTTGTAACGGAACATTTGAATTAGCAAGCTTTCCAACTTCAATAAAACTTTTCTGCCTTTCACTCATGTATTTGGGAAGATCCGTTTTTGAAGAAATTAAACCTGAACAAAAAAATAAAATTCCGGCAATTAAGTAAATAACCACAAAGGAAAGAAAAGCGCGTTTGGTGAATTTATGGGCGATTATCCAGGCTACTAAGGCAGATATTAATGCGATAAAAACAAAATTCCTTAAAAGAAAAATCAAAATCAAAAACAGGGAAATGATTAAAATTCTTTTTTTGGAAAATGAACGATAATTCAGCAGAAAGTACAAATGATACACAATCATCGAAATGGATAAAAATATCAACCCATCGCGATGAATCATTGCAGAAAAAAACAAAGCGGAAGGCAACAGAAAGATGATGAAAATAAGCGGATAATAACATTTCGGAAAAAGATTAATAAAAACTTTATAAAGCGCTACACATCCGAAAAAGATTAGAAAATTAAAGAAAAGAGTATTGATCCAAAAATTTTTAAGACTAAAAATGTCAAAAACTGAAAGCATTTTAGCTATCAGAATACTCCGAATGTTATTCCAGAAAGAATGATAATCATCCAAAATTCGTGAATAGCCATTTACATAAGGATTGTGGAAAAGATTTGCTAAGTATTCATGCGGATTATGAAAAAGTAAATTAAATTCTACGACGCCCATGTTATGAAAAACCACGGAGTCGGAAACCGGTAAAATGTATAAATTAATATAACTACCAGCCAGTAACGAAAAGATTCTTATGATGAATAAAAAGATAAGAACTCTATTGGACAAACCCGAAGCATTAAAAAATTTGATGCGGGTAATTAACCAGCAAAAAAGTACACTGTAAAAAATAAATAAAAGGTAAACCAAGCAGAAGAATTTTTAATTGTGGGAAGTTAGTTAAAATATTTACACCGTATATTCTCATAGAAGTTGAAGAGATTGTAAGTTTGCTTTTTTAATACAATTATGGAAATAACTTTTGAAACTGCAGAAAAGCTCGGTCTTAAAAAAGATGAATTTGAAAAAATCGTTGAGATTCTTGGTCGTGTTCCGAACTTTACGGAATTGAGCGCCTACTCTGTAATGTGGAGTGAGCATTGCAGCTATAAAAATTCTATTAAATGGCTCAAAACTTTACCCAAAGATGGTTCCAGGCTTTTAGTAAAAGCTGGTGAGGAAAATGCGGGATTAATGGATATTGGCGATGGAATGGGCGTAGTTTTTAAAATAGAAAGCCACAATCATCCTTCCGCGATAGAGCCTTTCCAGGGAGCGGCGACTGGTGTTGGTGGAATTCATCGCGATATTTTTACAATGGGAGCCCGACCAATTGCTACTTTAAATTCCCTTCGATTTGGAAATATTAAAAATGAAAAAACACAACATTTATTAACTGGTATTGTTAGTGGCATAGGCCATTATGGTAATTGTTTTGGCGTGCCTACGGTTGGTGGCGAAATTTATTTTGAAGATTGTTATCACACCAATCCTTTGGTGAATGCGATGAGCGCGGGTGTTGTTCGTTTAGGCGAGACCGTTAGCGCGACTGCTGAAGGTGAAGGAAATCCGGTTTTTATTGCTGGAAGCGCAACTGGAAAAGATGGAATGGGCGGGGCAGCTTTTGCATCTGCAGATATTACAGAAAACAGCGCCGAAGATTTACCTGCGGTTCAGGTAGGTGATCCTTTCCAGGAAAAAAAGTTATTGGAAGCGTGTCTTGAAGTTATCCAAACCGGTGCTGTGGTTGGAATGCAGGATATGGGTGCAGCGGGAATCATTTGTTCAACTGCTGAAACAAGCGCGAAAGGCGGCGTTGGCATGAATATTTATTTGGACAAAGTTCCAACCCGGCAACAAGGAATGAAAGCGTGGGAATTATTGTTGAGCGAAAGCCAGGAAAGAATGCTTTTAACGATAAAAAAAGGCAGGGAAAAAGAGGTAATTGATATTTTTGAAAAGTGGGATCTTCCCTGCAAACAAATTGGAGAAGTTACGAATGGAGAGATGCTTCGCTTTTATATGAATGGTGAGTTGGAAGCAGAATTGCCTGCTGAAAGTTTGGTGCTCGGTGGAGGTGCCCCTGTTTATGAAAGAGAATATAAAACGCCAAAATATTTCGAGAAAATAAAATCTTTTGATCCTGCTAAAGTGCCAGTTCCCGAAGATTTAAAAACGATTGCTGAAAAATTAATTTCACTTCCGTCTATCGCTTCAAAAAAATGGATTTATGAGCAATATGACAGCATGGTGGGCGCGGCCAATCTTAATACGAACGCTCCTTCAGATGCGGCAATTGTTGCGATAAGAGGTACAAAAAAGGCTTTGGTTTTGACTACGGATTGCAACAGCCTTTACGTTTTTGCCGATCCTTTTACAGGTTGTATGATCGCAGTAAGCGAAGCGGCCAGAAATATTGTTTGCAGCGGTGGCCTTCCATTAGGAGTAACCAATTGTCTCAATTTTGGCAATCCTTATGATACTGAAGTTTATTACCAGTTTGTAGAAAGTATCAAGGGAATGTCAGAGGCTTGTTTGAAATTTGAAACGCCTGTTACAGGAGGCAATGTGAGTTTCTATAATCAATCTCCATCAGGCCCTGTTTATCCGACGCCGGTTATCGGAATGGTTGGACTTCTGGAAGATTTTGAAAATAAAATGACGTTGGATTTTAAGAATGGAGGTGATGTAATATATTTATTGGGAAAAAATACGGAGGATTTTAATTGCTCTGAATATCTTCATAAAATTTGCAAGGTGGAATATTCACCCGCGCCTTATTTTGACCTGGAAGAAGAATTTCGTTTACACGAAACCGTTAGTTTTTTAATCAAAAATAAAATGATTCTTTCCGCTCATGATATTTCTGAAGGAGGATTATTTGTAACGCTTGCAGAAAGTAGCTTTCCTAAAAATTTGGGATTTACAGTAAACCAACAAAAAAGCGATATTCGTAATGACGCTTACTGGTTTGGAGAAGCACAGGGAAGGGTTGTGGTAACGGTTAGCGAAGAAAAAATTCACGAGTTTGAAAATTCATTAAATATTCCTTTCGAGAAATTGGGAACCGTGAATTTAAAAGATATAATAATAGATAATGAAAACTGGGGAAGCATTTTGAAATGGAAAGAAAAATATGATAATGCTATTGGAAATTTATTGAAATCTAAATAAAATGAATAAAGATTCAAATATAGTAGTTACCGGCGCTGCAGGTTTTATAGGAAGCTGCCTTGTTGCTTTTTTAAACAGCAAAGGATATAAGAATTTAATTCTAGTAGATGATTTTTCTCATAAGGAAAAAGAGGCAAATTTGTTATCAAATTTTTTTACAGTCAAAATAGAAAGAGAGGAATTTTTTGATTGGCTCGGCATTCAAAACCGGGATATTGAATTCGTCTATCATATTGGCGCAAGAACCGATACAACAGAATTTGATTATTCTGTACATGAGCATTTAAATGTGGAATATTCTAAAAAGATCTGGAATTATTGTGCTGAAAATAAGATTCCGTTAGTCTATGCATCTTCGGCTGCAACATACGGTGCTGGCGAGTTTGGATATAAGGACGATGAATCTGTAATTGAAAAATTAAGACCTTTAAATCCTTACGGAATTTCAAAAAACGAATTTGATAAATGGGCGCTTCTTCGACAAGCTCAGGATGACAACCCGCAAGATGGCAGTGCACCACCTGCCTGGGCAGGATTAAAATTTTTTAATGTCTATGGCCCGAACGAATATCACAAAGCGAGAATGGCAAGTGTCATCTTTCATTCATATAACCAGATTTTGAAAAATGGTTTTGTAAAGCTTTTTAAATCGCATAAAAAAGAATTTAAAGACGGTGAGCAATTAAGGGATTTTATTTATGTAAAAGATGTTTTAAAGATCTGTTTTTGGTTTTTAG
>JBDTHD010000256.1:0-11597 GCA_039937075.1 Ginsengibacter sp.
TTATTGCAGATTCGACTTCTGAAATAATAACTAATTCTCAAAACAAAATAGAGATCAGGAGTTTAGGCGATAATCAAAAACAAATTCTTTTTTTGGTTAACAACAGTTCTACGGAATTTTTGCCTGATGACGAAATGGCTCTTTTAACCAATCTCATAAGCGCCTGCAAGCTTTCAATGGCTGATATTGCATTGGTAAACTTTAATTTTCATAAAAAAAATTACAGGGAATTCGACGCCCAGTTCAAACCCAAAAAAATAATGATTTTTGGAATTAAAACCAGCGAACTGGATTTGCCTTTTGCCGTTCCTAATTTTCAAATACAACCATTCCACCAGCAATTTTACCTGACCGCTCCTTCTCTAAATAATTTTTTAAATAACAAAAATTTAAAAAAAGAATTATGGATTTGTCTTCAGAAATTATTTCTATAAAATGAAAACTATCATATTTGCCACCAATAATCAAAATAAAGTTGAAGAAGTTAGGTCTATTTTGAATAATAAATTTGAAATTTTATCACTAAAGGAAGCTGGAGTTGATATTGATATTCCTGAACCTTTTGATTCTTTGGAAGAAAACGCCCGTGAAAAAGCAACCGTAATTTATAAACTAACCAATCAGAATTGTTTTTCAGAAGATACAGGTCTGGAAGTAGAATCGCTGGACGGAGAACCAGGCGTAAAAAGTGCCCGATACGCGGGAGACGAAAGATCATTTGAAAAAAATATTGATAAACTTTTAAGTAAATTAGCAGGCAAAAGAAATCGTAAAGCACAGTTCAGAACTGTAATTTGTCTGATAATTAATGGAAATGCAAATCTTTTTGAAGGAAAATGCCAAGGCACTATTATTGCAGAAAGAAGAGGAAGTTCAGGTTTTGGTTATGACCCGATATTTGTTCCGGACGGATCCGGCAAAAGTTTTGCCGAAATGACCTTGGATGAAAAAAACATTTTTAGCCACCGGAAAAAAGCCATCAAAAAGCTTACAGATTATTTGAAAGACAATCCAATATCTTAAAAAATAATAAATTTAGAAAAACCTTATAGAATTTGACTGCACCAAGCAACCATATCCCTTCAGAAAGCGACTTAATAAAAGGATGCATCGATGGAGACGCGCAAATGCAAAGGCTACTTTATGATCGGTTTTCCTCAAAAATGTATGGAGTTTGTCTCCGGTATGCCGAAAATACAGAAGATGCAAATGACGTAATGCAAGAAGGATTTATAAAAGTTTATAAAAGTTTGCCCAAGTTCAGAGCAGAAGGATCTTTTGAAGGATGGATACGACGGATTTTTATAAATACTTCAATTGAACATTACAGGAAAAAAGTAAAGTTGTATAACGTAACCGAAGTTCAGGAAAATACAATTGAAGACACAGAACTTGACGCTTTGGATTCTTTGGCTACAAAAGACATATTGAATATCGTAAATGAATTATCACCAGGATACAAACAGGTTTTTAATATGCACGTTGTAGAAGGATATTCTCACAAGGAAATTGCAGATTTGTTAGGAATTACAGAAGGAACGAGCAAATCGCAACTGGCGAGAGCGAAGGGAGTTTTGAAAAAATTGATTGAAGCGAGAAGCGATAAAAATAAATTTTGATTAGTCGTTATTATTAACACGAAGTAATTTTTTTAGATAATTAATAAATGCAAGATTTTAAAAATAAACTTTATAATTATGAAACTCCTCCGCCGGAGGAAATCTGGAATCGTATTTCAGAAGAGATGCCAAGTGAAAAAGTGATCAATATTGCGGGACACAGAAAATCTAAGTTTGTCTTTTACGCGGCAGCCGCAGCTATTTCTTTAGTAATTATTTTTTTAGGTTCTTTATTTTTTAAGAACAACAAGAATTTCGATTCCCACGATAATGTTGCTACAAGGGAAAATACAATATCACCCCAGAAAATGAAAGATTCTATGATTTTAAATCAAAAAATATTAGAATCAATTATCCATAGTCCAAAAGAGAAAAAAGAAATCGTTTCTAATGATTTGAAGGAAACAAATATCCACACAAAATATCTTACCATAGAAGGGCCGGACGGAAAACCAGTAAAGATTTCTCCGAAAGTAGCTACCTTAATTATTTACGCTGATAAAGAATTTCCGCCGCGCCCCGTTTGGAGCGACAAGATTTGCAAATGGCAACAGATAATGCTGAGTAGCACCGTCTCCCCAACTTCCGCTGGCCTCGCAGACCTCGTACAAGATGCTTCCAACAACGATAAATTGCAATAACATTTCAGATTAAAATGTCGCGGTTAAAAATTAATCTTCCTGAAAAAAACCTTACTTCCTTTTCTATTCCCGTTCGCATCACGGATATTAATTATGGCAATCATGTTGGCAATAATGCAATTGTTGAAATTATTCATGAAGCGCGTGTGCAATTTTTACAGAAACACCACTTTACCGAACTGGACATAGTTGGATCTTCGCTTATTATGAGCGAACTTTTAGTAGAATATAAAAATGAATCTTTTTACAAAGATATTCTTGAAGTAACTCTTTATTGCGGGGAAATATCGCGGGTGGGATTTGAACTTTTTTATAAAATTTCTACAAAAAGAAATCAGCAGGAAATAATAATTGCAATAGCGAAAACCGGGATGGTGTGCTATGATTATAAAATAAAAAAAGTGAGTTCCGTTCCGGAAGAATTAAAATCAATTCTTGTTTCTTAGTAAAGTAAGAATCAGAGAAATTTGTCGGTTTACTGCCAAATCTATTTATTTCACGAATTCCAAATCTTCCAGCTTTCCTCCGCCTGGATGGCAAGCATTTGCGAACCATTTTTAATTATAGCGCCTTGTTTTTCTGATAAAGAAAGAAATAATGTTTTTGGTGGATTGTAAACTAAATCAAAAAAATAATGATAATCAGTGACGAACTCATAAGGTAGCTGTGGGCATTCGTTTACATTTGGAAAAGTGCCAAGAGGAGTTGTGTTAATTACAATTTGAAATTCTTTCATCGTTTCGGGAGAAATATCATCATAAGAAATTACAGAAGCCAATTGATTTCCTCTGCGTGAAACTTTTAAAAAATCTATATCTAATTTTTGCAAAACAAAGGCCACTGCGTTGGAAGCGCCTCCAGTACCAAGAACCAGCGCTTTTTTATGATATGGTTTTAAATGAGGCGCAAAAGATTTTTCAAATCCTGTAACGTCTGTATTAAATCCAAACCATTTTCCGTCTTTTATTTTGACACAATTGCAAGCGTTAATTTGCCTGCATTCATCAGACGTTTCATCAATAAAAGAAATGATATCTGTTTTATACGGAATGGTAATATTCAAGCCTTTCAGCTCCGGATTATTTTTTAATACTGGAATTTCCTTTTGAAGATCTCCTATTTCAAAATTGCGATACTGGCAATCCTGAATATTTTCCTTTTGAAATTTTTCAGAAAAATATTTTTCAGAAAATGAATGGCCTAATGAACGGCCAATTAAGCCGTAGGTCTTCATTATGCCGTTTCTTTATCAAGGTACAAATTAAATGTATCGCCACGAAGCCCTATACGCATTGCTTCTAATGGAATAATTTCTGAAGGAGCAATATTTCCGAGGTTGGCATTGCAACCTACCAGTTCTAAAAAATAAAGTTGTTGCGCTTTTTGTGGCGCTTCCCAAAGAATTTTTTCACCCGGAATCTGGGTAAGAATTTCCTGAACCAAACCTTCTCTTACCTCTCCCGTACCGCGGTAAATTCCAACATTACCTGCTTCGCGAGCTTCGGCGATTACATAAGTTGCGCCGGCTTCCAGCTCTGCACTCATCTGTTCAATCCATTTATAAGGTGGGATAATATGCGCGGCATCTTTACTTCCTACTTCACTTAGCACTGTTCCATATTTGGTAAGTTTTTCAATATATCCGCATTTCTCTGCATGTGGAATGGTAATAGAACCATCGCTCACTTCCATATAAGTTACCTGGTAATCTTTACAAAGACTGATATAATCCTTAAACTGGTCTCTTATTAAAAATGCTTCAAATAAAGTTCCTCCAAAATAAACAGGAATATCAAATGATTGATAGAGTTCAATTTTTTCGCGAAGATTGGGGGTAACGTAAGCTGTGCCAAAACCAAGTTTTATAATATCAATGTGAGGACGTGCTGCGCTGATTAAATTCCTGGCTTCTTCAACACTGAGGCCTTTATCCATTATCATTGTCACACCATATTTCCTTGGTTTTTCAACCCTTTTAGGAATCTGATTAAGATTAAAATTCATTTTATGTTTTTGAGATGGGCAAATATAGTTGGGCTGTCGCAAAGATGTAGAAAAAAATTTACACAGCCTGTGCGTAATTGAATTTTAGAATAAGTTCTATTTCTTTTTCCTGTCTTTTTTAACTGAATTTTTATAATTGCTGATGATTTCTGCGACTGCCGGATGTTGCAATAAAGAGGGATTCAATTCAATGAATTGCTTTATTAAAAAAGGAGCCTCGTTTACTGCAAGTTGAAGTTGCAAAAGGGCTTCTTTTGATTTATTTAGTTCAAAAAGAATGGCAGACTTATAATAAGTGAAAATGTATTTGAATTCCGTATTTTTTTGCGCGTTGTAAACCTGTTCCAGAGCCTCTTCGTAATATTCAGAATCATAAAGGCACTTAATCAATTCTTTCCAGCCTTTTACATTTTTTGGTCGCGCTTTTATAAAGTGAGTAAAATGTATAACCGCATCCTTTATTCTATCCATCTCTATAAAGCAAAGCGCAAGGGAATAATGAACTTCGGGGTGGGACTTACTGATAGTAAGCGAGCTTTCAAGATTCTTTACAGCGCTTTCCCAATAGCCTTCCTGCATATAAGTTAAAGCTATTTTATAATACAACTGGCTTCTTGTAGAATTTAAATGGACGGCTTTACGATAATTAAATCGTGCCTGTGCGGGATTTTTTAATTTTTCGTAACAGTATCCAATTGCTTCATAAATGATTTCCTCCGGCATCCCTAATTCTAAAACTTTCTGAAGCGATTCTATCGCGTCCCGGTATTTTTTTAATCTCAGGTAAGCATCGCCCAAATTGCGGTAAGCATAATCAAATTTTTCGTCTATTGCTATCGCATATAAATAAGCGTCGATCGCTTTTTCATAAAGCTTTATACCCATGAAAGCTGTTCCCAGGTTGAACCACGCCAAATGAGAATAAGGAAATTCATCAATAATTTTTTGATGAAGTTCAATACTTTCTTCATTTCGTCCAGTATAATCCGTCCAAAAGCAAATCTTGTAAAGCGCTTCCTCATTTTCTGGTTCCTGTTCAAGAATCAACCTAAGGCAATTAAAAACATTATCGAACTCTTCATAATCGTCATAAACATCTGCCAGCTCAAAAAGCAACTCTATTTTATTTTCGCCTTCAAAAACAACGATAGCTTCTTCCAATAGAGCAGCGGCCTTTTCCTGGTAATCCAGAGCAAGGAACGCGTCTGTTTTCAATATATAGATATTAATATCATTGCTGTCCAGTACTTCGGCCTTGTTTAAATACTCAAGGCCCTCATGATATTTTTGTAGCGCAATAAGAACATCCGCCTTTTTTACAAATAGATTGGCGGAATAGGGAAACTGTTCTAT
This sequence comes from Ginsengibacter sp., assembly GCA_039937075.1. GTDB lineage: Bacteria > Bacteroidota > Bacteroidia > Chitinophagales > Chitinophagaceae > Ginsengibacter. The sequence continues at coordinate 5,618 of JBDTHD010000256.1, forward strand.
GGCAAAGTTTGCTGCCTCAAGCGCCGCTGGTAAATTATCATGTTCGTCGAAGTAATCTATCAACTGTTGAAAAGATTCTTCTTCGATAAAACTAAATTTCTTCCCGGTTCTAAAATTATGATATTGCCGGAGTAATTCTTTCATTTCCTCTCTTTCCTGGCGATAAGGGTTTTCTTTCATAATCCTGATACTTATTGTTTACAAAGTACCGATTATTTTAAAATAAAACCAATTTTGATATTTCTGCGTAGATTAGTTAAAAAAATGTGATGAATGGCTTTTAATTCTCATAATAGTTTCTTAATTTTGTATCCATAAATAAATTTTCACAATTTAATGAACAAATATTCCAAAATAATGGCGGTCGTAGTACTAGCATGTGGAGTATGCCTTTTTGCCCTGGCAGACAGGGGAGGTTTTGTGAAAAAGAATAAGCCACGTTTAAATATTGAAGTAACCGGCAACTTAAAAAATTCTATTCCTTTTAATTTAAAATCCGGTCTTACCTATCGTGGAAGTTTTTTTACTAATAGACAAGTAATTGGAAACAATATGGTAAGTGAAGCGTATATTTCTTATAAAAAAGGGAATACGATTTATATTATACCTTACAAACAAAAAGTTCTAATACCTGAATATTCTCAAAAGAATGGATACAAATTGATAATTCGCTCAAGAAGATAAAACAATAGCTTTTATAAAATTTTTAAGGACCTGCGATTGCAGGTTTTTTTTATTTAATGAAAATAAAAATCTTGGATATAACTTTGTTTACTGTAATTAGACTGCTCACAACCTATTGTTTTGACTTCGTTTCATCGTAAGTAAGAACCCTATAGCCAGATTTTGGAATTTCAAACTTGGAAGCGGACACTGTATTGTAATTGATGGAAGCCAGCGTAAATTTCAACATCATTTTTCCTGATTGCATTTCGTATTGAACAGGAAGTCCGGGCAAGGTTTTAAACTCTGCATCATAAGATTTATTAGCCAAATTTACCTCAGTGGTATAATAAACAGTAAAGCTTTCGCCATTCTTCAACTTAGCAATGGCTTTGTTGCACGTAAATCCGGCAATTTTTTCAGACGTGCCAGTATTTTCGAAAACAATACCTTCGTATTTACTGTTATTCTGTGCCCAGTTTTGAGAGGTAAGTGTTATCATTAATTTTTGGCCGCTATAGTCTTTTAAAATTACGCCAGTACCTGCAGATGCATCATGAATAGTAGCTTCGCTGCCAAGGCTACTTACCAATTCAGTTCTGCTCATCGTGCCTTTTAAATAAATAGTGGTAGTAGCGCCATCCAACATGTCAGCCATCTTAGGTTCGCCGCTTCCGGTCTCTACTGACATATTGTAGACAAGGGTACCTTCCGTCAATGTTTTTTGAGCGTTGGCTACAGATGAAATCAATACAAATGAAAGAAAAAATATAATGGAAGAAAATCTCATACTAAATTTATTATTTAAGGATAATTCAGTGATAAAGATAGATTTATATTACTAATAGTTGCAACAACGTTTATTTTTTCTTTTTTATAGCAGCATCGTTCTTTTCCTTCATGGATTTCAATTTGGCATTCGACTCCTGCATTGCAGTCACTTTTTCCTGCCACTTGGTTTTGGCAACAGGCTTCTTTTTATTCTCCTGTAGCTTGGCCATTATTTTATCATGGTCAATAATATATTTCTGAATTACCAATTGGATGATTAGTGTAATCGTATTTGAAACAGTATAATATAAAGTAAGAGCGGCCGGCATCCGGTTAAAAACACCTATCAACACAACTGGGAAAATAAAAGGGAGATACTTCATTACAGGATTACTGTTGTCCTGCATATTACTCATTCCATATACTGAAATCAACATACTTGTTATAGCGGCGGTAATGGTAAACAAACTTACATGATCTCCATAGAAAGGAATGTTGAACGGAATATGATAAATAGAATCATAAGTAGAAAGATCTTTTGCCCACAAAAAACTTTGTTGCCTCAGCGCGATATTCGAGTTGAAAAAATCGTATAAGGCAAAGAAAATCGGAACCTGGAATAATGCGGGAATACAGCCACCGAGAGGATTGACTCCAGCGCTTTTGTATAATTTCATTTGCTCCATTCCAAAAGCCTGCTTATCGTCCTTGAACTTTGCCTTTAAAGTTTCCAGTTCGGGTTTTAATAATTTCATTTTGGCCCCGCTCAAATAACTTTGATAGGTAAGTGGCGAAATCAGCAAACGAATGATAATTGTGAGTAAAGCGATCACCAATCCATAACTCGCAATTTTGCTGGAAAGAAAATCAAAAACCGGCATAATAAAGCCACGGTTAATGTATTTTACAAACGCAAGTATTCCACTTCCAAGGGGAACCATATTGTACATTTGATTTCCGTACGACTTTAGAATCTTATAATTGCTGGGACCATAAAACAATTGGAAAGGAATAACTGCATCATTTCCGGCGGGAATGTCTAATTTTAGTGTGGCAGTCGCTTTTGCTATAATATGTAAACTGGTGTCATCCGGAGCTTCCCATTTTATTTCGCCAGAATTAAATTTATTTTTTGCTACAATAGCGGCGGCAAAAAATTGCTGATTTAATGCAACCCAGTCTACTGGATGGTCGAATTTCTTATCATCATCCTTTCCCTTTACTATGTGTTCAAAGTCGTATTCACCGTTCTCTTCAAAAGAAATATGAGATTGTTGTGTTTCCCAATTGATGTCTTTTTCCTTTTGAGTAGCTTTTACCTCCCACAATAAGTCAAGCGTGTTCTGAGGCTCCAACCGGCTAACACCATTCAGCTTAATATTAAACCCGATCATATAATCATCAGGTTTTATAATATACTGATGTTCGATTGATTCGCCTGAATTAGTTCGTAAACCAAATGTAATCACCTGGCTGCTGTCAGAATTTACCTGTATGGCCGATGGTGTAAAAAGCAGATCAGACGTTTGGAAGATTTGATTGTTACCGGTATGTATAGGGTAAGAAATATTATTATAACTACCGTCCTGCAAAACAAGAGGTTTGCCATCAAAAGTTTTAAAATTCTTTATTACGATTTCTTTTGGCTGGCCACCTTTGCTTGAAAAGGTAATTTTCAGCAATTTATTTTCTACTGTTACTAATTGCTCTTTGGCAGTTGTATCTTGTTTAAATGCTGTAGCTAATGTATCCTTTTTCGCAATAACTGAATCGTTATATGCTTTGAGTTTCGCAGTGGTATCTACTTTTGGCTTTAACTTGTCAAGAGAATCCTGTATATGTTGCTTTTGTTGTTCAGCAGCCATTTGACCCTCTCTTGAATAATAGAAATATCCGAAAAATAAAAGAGCTAACAATACAAAACCGATAATCGAATTTCTATCCATACCCATTTTTAAAATTAGTGTGCAAATGTACGCAAAACTTATAGTTAGCGATTTAGAAATGATACTATAAATAAAAATGCCCCCGGGTTAGGAGGGCATTATATCAAAATGAATAATCTATTTTTTTGCAGCGGCTGTTTTTGCAGTGGGTGTCTTTGCAGTGGGCGCTTTTGTATCTGCAGTTGGAGTTGCTTTTGCATCAGCAGCAGGAGCAGCAGTGGTCGGAGCAGCTTTTGATTCTTCCTGTTTCAACTGGCGTGTCATCGTTACAGACGCTATGGGAATACGAGGTGAATTCATCACTTCCATATTCGCAGGCTTTACATCCTGGACCCGAATGTTTTCATTCAGCTTTAAATCACTAATATCTACTTCAATATTTTCCAGCAAATTTTTGGGAAGCGTTTTTACTCTTAAAGATTTTATTTTTACCACAAGCTTTCCTCCTTCTTTCACTCCCTCAGGAACGCCTGTAAATTTTAAAGGAATATTTACCTGAACTCTTTTTTCAGGAACTAATTCTAAAAAATCTACATGGATTAACTGGTCGCTTACTTTGCCAAACTGAAGATCTTTTAATACGCATTTGTAAGAACTGCCATCAACAGAAATATCTGCCAACATAAAATCCGGCGTATAAATTATGTTTTTCAAAGCTGATGCCGGAGCAGAAAAATTGATTTCTTTTGCACCTCCGTAAATTACAGCTGGCACTTTTTCCTCAGAGCGAAGCTGGCGGGTGGCTGATTTGCCAAATTCGGTCCTAAGTTGTCCTTCGATTGTAATTGTTTTCATTATTAAATTATTTTATTTTTTTGAGGCGCAAAGGTAGGGTAATTTCCTGAATTGTAATTTCAGATGTAGAGAAATTGATATAAGGTTTCAAAAAATAAAAATTGGAATTATTTGTCTGTTTACTACAAATAAATGAAAGAAAATTTTGATAAAGATCGGAAGATCTCATCAACGTTAACTAATGACACTTCTATCTATCCCGCAAAGTTTTTCTTGTGCATTTTACTTCTTATGAAAAGGCTATTAATGCTTTTATTTTCAACCGCATTACGAATAGCAACTGCAAAAAGATCTGCTACCGAAACCACTTTTAATTTGTCGATTCTTTTTTTAACCGGAATCGTATCACAAACAACCAATTCTTCCAATACACTATTTTGAATGGTCTCATAAGCGTTATTGCTTAATACGGGATGGGTACAAAATGCGCGAACACTTCTCGCTCCTTTTTCCAATAACAATCCGGCACTTTTACACAGTGTACCACCGGTATCGCATATGTCATCAATCAATACAATATTTCTGTTAGTAACTTCTCCAATCACTACCATGCTGGCAATTTCGTTAGCTCTTCTGCGGTGTTTGTCGCAAATAACCATATCCACTTCGAAATAACTGGCTATTTCGCGGATCCTGTTGGCACTTCCCACGTCAGGTGCAGCGAATGTGAGATTTTCAAGGTTTAAATCTTCGATGTAAGGAATATAAATCGCCGATGAATCCAGGTGATCTACCGGGATATCGAAATAGCCTTGTATTTGCGGAGCATGTAAATCCATAGTAATGACTCTGTCAGCACCGGCAGCCACAATCATATTGGCCACCAATTTTGAACCGATGGCCACGCGCGGTTTGTCTTTTCTGTCCTGCCGGGCGTATCCATAGTACGGGATTACCGCTATTACTTTATATGCTGAAGCGCGTTTAGCAGCGTCAATCATTAACAACAATTCCATCAAATTATCGGTAGGCGAAAAAGTACTTTGAATCAAAAAAACAAACTGGCCGCGAATACTTTCCTGGTATTCCACACCAATTTCGCCATCACTAAATTTTTGAATATTTATTTTCCCCAAAGGTTCTCCAAATCTTAATGCAATCTGTTTTGCAAGATATTGCGATCCGGTTCCCGAAAAGAGTTTTACGTTAGAATGCATAATTAATAATTGTGTCGATAATTAGTTTAGCGAAATTATAATTAATATTTTTGGAAATAAACTCTAATTCATGGAAAATACTAACAAGTCATCCACCTCCATAAAAAACTGGGCGGTTGGCGACCGGCCAAGAGAAAAGCTTTTATTAAAGGGAAAAGAAAGTCTCAGCGATTCAGAACTTCTTGCCATATTAATAAACAGCGGCAGCGGAAAAGAAAGCGCCGTAGATATAGCCAAAAAAGTTTTGAGACTGGGAGAAGACAACCTTGATGAATTGGGGAAAGTTTCTATCAAAGATTTGATGTCCATAAAAGGAATTGGCGAAGCAAGGGCCATCACAATAATCGCGGCTCTGGAACTGGGGAGACGAAGGCACGGAACTAATTTTCTTGATAAAAAAAGATTAAACTCTAGCTCCGAACTGGCTAATTTTTTAAAAGCTTCGTTAAAGGATTATCCTTATGAAGTTTTCGCAGTAGTTTTTTTAAACATATCCAACAAAGTCAAACATTTTGAAATCATAAGTAAAGGCGGAATAAGCCAAACCATTGTAGATCCGAGAATTATTTTTTTAAAAGCATTGGAAGTACAAGCCACTTCTTTGGTTCTTTGCCACAATCATCCATCGGGAAGCCTGAGGCCTAGCAG
>JBDTHD010000257.1:0-12708 GCA_039937075.1 Ginsengibacter sp.
GCAATTTTAAAAACGTGGTAAAACGCCATCATTTCATCATAAGGCAAATAAGTAATCATCACAAACTGCGTGTTTTTAAATTTCTTTATATTCTGGGTAAGCATTTTAGCTTCATTCTGACAGTGGCTGCAATCAGGGCTAAAAATCATAAATATGGTATTTTTCTTTTTATCAAGTTCATCTCTTGTAAAAGCGGTACTGTCCGGCGCTTTATAAATCGTGAAATAGGGAATGCCGGGATATTTGAGATAAGGGGCTTCTTGTTTGGTAGAATCAGTTTGACAAAATGCTGAGGCCGAAATAAAAATTGCGGCACAGAAAATAAATAATTTCTTCACTTGTAAATTTTTAATAAAGCTATGTAAAAGTTTGAAGTGAAGAATGTCGACGAAAGAGTTTAGCAGTTGTTTAAGGATTCAGATAGAGTTATCAGTAATCCGTAAATAGTTATCAGATACCAGTTGCTAGATTTTGTCATCGGTTGTCGGTCGCCGGTCGTCCTTGTCCTCCTGTAACTTTCCCTTCAACAATAAAAACAAATCTTTTACCTTTGCTGACTAAAAAAAAATTTTTTTTATGGCATCTACTTCGGACATCAGAACAGGATTGATTTTAAAAATTGACGGAAGCCTTTATACTGTTGTCGATTTTGGACAAAATAAAACTGCCCGGGCGGGAGCCAAAGTTTGGGCAAAATTAAAAGGTGTTGATAATGGCCGCACCATTGAACAGACATGGAACAGTGGCGAAACCGTTCACCCTGTGAGAGTGGAAAAAAAGCCTTATCAATATTTATTTAAAGATGACACTGGCTACACTTTTATGAATACCGAAAATTACGAGCAAATAGTGGTAACTCCTGCAATGGTAGATGCACCGCAGTTTTTAAAAGATGGCCAGGAAGTTTCTGTTTTAATAAATACAGAAACGGATCTTCCCATGGGGGTTGAACTTCCTGATAAAATTGTTTTGGCAGTAACTTACAGTGAGCCGGGTGTTAGAGGCGATACGGCAACGAAAACCTTGAAACCAGCAACGGTGGAAACGGGAGCAACTGTCAACGTTCCTTTGTTTGTAAATGAGGGAGAATTAATAAGAATAAATACCAAAACAGGCGAGTACGTAGAAAGAGTAAAGGAATAATCCACTGGTTGTTGACGGATTATTTTTTACATTTATCTGTCTGTTTTTCAATTAATAAAGTAACTTAGCCACACGTTTCTCCTAACTTAAATATAATTTCCAATATGGACATTAAACAAATTCATGAATTGGTAAAGCTTGTTAATAAAAGCAATATTGGTGAATTAAGCATTGAAAAAGAAGGTTTTAAAATTACCATTAAACAGAAAAAAGAACCCGCTCAGCATTACGGACAGCCGGTGATTCAGCAGATGCCCCAGCTACAGCAAGCTGCTGTTGCTGCTCCTGCAACAAACAACGGAACAAAGGAGGAAACTCCATCGAAACAGGAAAACCTGTTAACTGTTAAAAGTCCTATGATCGGGACTTTTTATCGTCAGGCAGGTCCCGACAAGCCGATTTTTGTAAGCGTTGGCGATGAAGTAGAAGTGGGCCAGGTGGTTTGCATTATTGAAGCGATGAAACTTTTTAATGAAATTGAAAGCGAAGTTGCCGGTAAGGTGGTAAAGGTTCTTGTCGAAGATGCTTCTCCTGTTGAGTTTGATCAGCCTTTATTTTTGGTGGAACCTGTTTAATTAGCTGATTTGCTAATTAGCTAATCTGCCAATGAAAGACAGGTAAAAATTGCTGTTATGAAAAAGGAAGACATTGAAGCAAATCCCATTTTAAAAATGACTTTTGATTTTTCATTATCTGTAATTGATTATTGCGATACATTGGACGGTATGAAGAAATATACAATCAGCAGGCAATTACTTAAGTCCGGAACTTCTATAGGTGCTAATTCAATGGAAGCACAAAATGGAGAAAGCAAAGCTGACTTTATTCATAAAATAAAAATTGCTGCAAAGGAAGCTGATGAAACACAGTACTGGCTTCTGCTTTGCAGCCTTTCAAAAATTTATCCAGAATGTGATTCATTACTTGTAAGGCTTGAATCTATTCAAAAAGTTCTTAATAAAATATTGGGGACCGCAAAAAATAAAAATCCTGTGACTTGTTAATAAGAAGTAAGAATTAAATTTTAAAACAGAGATTAGTCAAATTGGCATATCAGTTAATTGGCTAATCAGCACATTAAAAAAATGTTTAAAAAAATACTTATCGCCAACCGCGGCGAAATCGCGCTAAGAATTATAAGGACCTGCAAAGAAATGGGCATCAAAACGGTGGCGGTTTATTCTACCGCTGATAAAGACAGCCTTCATGTAAGATTTGCCGATGAAGCCGTTTGTATCGGTAAGCCTTCCAGCGCCGAAAGCTATTTAAATATTCCTCACATAATGGCGGCGGTTGAAATTACCAATGCTGATGCGATTCATCCTGGGTATGGTTTTCTATCCGAAAATTCAAAATTTGCCCAAATATGTTTTGACCATGGAATAAAATTTATCGGACCTACTCCCGAGATGATTAATTCTATGGGTGATAAAATCACTGCGAAGGAAACGATGATTGTAGCTGGCGTTCCGGTGGTGCCGGGCGTTGACGGATTATTAAAAGATGTAGACCATGCAAAAAAATCTGCTAAGAAAGTTGGATACCCGGTTATTTTAAAAGCAACAGCAGGCGGCGGTGGAAAAGGAATGCGCGTAGTTTGGCAGGAAAAAGACATTCAAAAAGCATTTGAAGATGCTAAATTAGAAGCCGCAGCGTCGTTCAAGAATGATGGCATTTATATGGAAAAGTTTGTAGAAGAGCCACGCCACATTGAAATACAAATTGCAGGCGATCAATACGGAAATGTTTGCCATCTTAGCGAGCGCGATTGTTCTATTCAGCGGCGACATCAGAAGTTGGTTGAAGAATCTCCATCACCTTTTATGACTCCGGAATTAAGAGAGCGCATGGGCGAAGCAGCGATAAAAGCAGCCGGTGCCATTAACTATGAAAGTGTTGGTACTGTAGAATTCCTGGTGGATAAAAATCGTGATTTTTATTTCATGGAAATGAATACGCGCATCCAGGTAGAACACTGCGTTACCGAAGAAGTAATTAACTATGATCTGATAAAAGAACAAATAAAAATCGCTGCAGGAGAAAAAATTTCGGGAAGAAATTATTATCCTGAAATGCACGCCATAGAGTGCAGGATAAATGCTGAAGATCCTTACAACGATTTCCGCCCTTCGCCGGGAAGAATTACCGCGCTGAATCAGCCGGGAGGCCATGGCGTTCGTGTTGACAGCCATTGTTACGCCGGTTATACGATTCCTCCGTATTATGACAGTATGATTGGAAAACTAATAACGATGGCGCAAACCCGCGATGAAGCAATAGACACAATGTACCGTGCTTTGAGCGAATACGTTATCGAAGGGATCAAAACCACTATTCCTTTTCATCTGCAACTGATGCAAAATGAAGAGTTCAGAAAAGGAAATTTTACCACTAAGTTTTTGGAAGGATTTAAAATGAAATAGTGCAGTAAACCAACAAAAAGAATAGATTTTTATTTTAAAGATTTTTCATTTTACCCTCAATTTCAGACAGATTTATTTTTATTCCGCTGTTCGAAAATTCAGGTTGTTGCTCTAATCTTTTTTTGTCATTAAAGCCCAATGAAACTGCTTTCAATAAATCATCTTTGGTTTTTACTTCATTATTATTTCGTGCATTTAAAATAGCTGAAAAATACCACGCTTCGCTGTTCGTTGGGTCTGCTGTTTTATAAAGCGTCACAAAATATTCTGCTTCTTTGTTTTGATTTTGATTTATTAACTGGTTACTGATAGAATAAAAAGCCAATGAAAGATACGCCTGCAAACGCTGGTACATGGCACCTTCGGGAGTTTTTGCATTTGCTTTTTGTTTTACATCTTTGATAGTTTTATCCCAATATTTTTCATCTCCATTTTGAAATTGCTGTTGATATCCTGCTTTTATATTTTCTTCTTTTTGTAATAAATTTTCATTTGCCTGCGATTGTTTTTTATAGGAAACAGATTGTGTTATCGAATCTTTTCTTTTATGAAACCAACTCACTTTATCTGTTACATCATCCAACATGTTTATAGAATATTGACAGATACTTTCAGCTTTTAAAAACTCGTTTGATTTTTCAACATCCGCAATTTTCTTTTTATTATCTGTAATGAATCGATTAGTAAGAATGCTGTCCGGGGGAATTAAATTATTTCTCATCGCGTCAAACTGAAATCCCGAAAAAGCAATCTGCATCGTGCTTTCAGGTGCCCATTCATGTATGCCGTTGAAAAAAATAATCCGGTGTTTGGTTTGCGTGTTGTCAAGAATTTTATTAATGGAAACAAGGTCTGTCATGTTCATGTCGCCCGTTCCTGCGATAGCGGTAAAACTAAATTTAAAATCGCCCGCAGTGGTAATATCTTCCAGCCCTGCGCCATTGGCTATTACGCCCTTTATTTCAGGATGATGCAACGCAAGAAAGGTCGCCACTTTTGCGCCGCCGGAAAAGCCACACGTATAAATTCTATCTGTATTAATCGCAATTCGTTTTTGAACATCATCACTTAAAATGTTCCAAATATTTTCTGCATTATTCCAGTCATTTCCATTTTTTGAATTGTTGCTTCCCACAAAAATAAAATGAAAACTATCTGCCAGAGACTGGTATTTTTTTACAGGCAGCAACCCATCACCATGCGGATCGAAAAAATAAACAACCGGCAAAGGCTGATGGCTGCTATCCGCGGGAATATACAAAGCGTAAGATTGTGTAGGGTCGGCTTCGCAAATAACGGGATTGATTATTTTTCCGGTCGGAAAGGTATCCCTAATTGCAGTTTTTGAAACAAGCGTGGAGTCAATATCTGCCACTTTATTGTTAGTAATTCCTCCGCAGGAAATGCATGAAAAGTAAAGAAGAAAAGTAGCGGTTAAATGAATTGGTTTCATAATTTTTAGAAAAAAATCTCTAAAGTTTAAAGCTTTATATTTTTATTTTCATCACTTAACTTTTCAAATTCCGTAAGCACTTTCATTGACTCTTCCCTGACCAATTTGGATTCTTTTTGTAAACGCTCTGAAATTATTTTTCTTTTTTCATTAAAAATAATATCATCCATTTTAGGGGAAAGGTTTTTCATTTCATTTATTTTTTTAAAGGTATAATGCTAAAAGTATATTATCAAAAACTATTGAAAGGGGAAAACTCTAAAACAGTAAACCAACAAAAAATTTAAATTCCTATTTTGATTTATTAATATAAATTAGACATGAGGTTATCAACTTATTCCTCATTGCGTATCTCTTTTTACTAATAACTTATTCCTACTTTTGCAGACGCGATTGTAAAAAGGAATGTTTTATTCTAACGCAGAGCCATTTCAGCCTGTCGCTTCTTTAAAAAAATAATCATGTCAGTAAATAGAGAAGTAAAAAGAATAACGACCAACACGTTGCAAAAAATGAAAGAATCCGGTGAAAAGATTTCGATGATCACCGCTTATGATTTTTCATTTGCAAAAATATTTGATGCCGCGGGAATTGACATTATCCTGGTTGGAGACAGTGCTAGCAACGTAATGGCCGGCCACGAAACTACGCTGCCTATCACGTTGGATCAAATGATTTATCATGCCAGTTCGGTCGTTCGCGGTTGCAGCCGTGCGCTGATTATTGTTGATTTGCCATTTGGAAGTTACCAGGGAAATAGTAAAGAAGCGCTGAATTCGACGATACGAATTATGAAAGAAACCGGGGCTCACGCGATAAAGCTGGAAGGTGGCGAAGAAGTGATCGATTCGGTAAAAAGGATTATGGGCGCCGGTATTCCGGTGATGGGCCATCTGGGCCTGACGCCACAATCAATTTATAAATTTGGCACATATACTGTAAGAGCAAAGGAAGAACAGGAAGCAGATAAATTGAAACGTGATGCGGAGCTGTTGCAGGAAGCCGGTTGTTTTGGATTGGTACTTGAAAAAATTCCGGCCTTCCTGGCAAGGGAAGTTTCCGAAAAGCTTTCCATTCCTACTATCGGGATTGGCGCCGGAAATGGTTGCGACGGGCAGGTGTTGGTAATGCACGATTTGCTCGGGATTAATACAGAATTTAAACCTCGCTTTTTAAGAACTTATCTCAATTTGTACGAGCAGGTAACCAATGCGGTTCAGCAATATATTAAGGATGTAAAATCAAAAGATTTCCCTAATGAAAAAGAGCAATACTGAGTGGTTGGGATTATATAGTTTAGCTGTTTAGCAGGGTTTAGATGGTTTAGTTCGACAGTAAACAAACAAAAAATAACTTTTTCTATTTCAGAAAAATCGATACATTTTATAAAAAATAATTATGCAAAATTTTCTTAAAGAACTAAAGATTTCAGAATTAAATAAAGGCGTTTCGACAGGAACAAAATGGCTATCCGCTTCGGGCGAAAAAATTATTTCTTCGTCCCCGGTTGATGGGAAACCCATCGCTTCTGTAAATTCCTGCGACAAAAGAAGTTTTGATTATGTAGTGGAAACTGCCCAAAATGCTTTTTTGGAATGGCGCACCTGGCCCGCTCCAAAACGTGGCGAAATCGTAAGGCAGATAGGAAATGAACTTAGAAAGAATAAGGAAAACCTGGGTAAATTAGTGAGTTACGAAATGGGAAAAAGCCTGCAGGAAGGAATGGGCGAAGTGCAGGAAATGATTGACATTTCTGATTTAGCACTTGGGCTTTCACGCCAACTCTATGGCCTTACGATGCAGAGCGAAAGGCCCGGCCACAGAATGTATGAACAATATCACCCTTTGGGTATTGTAGGAATTATTTCCGCGTTCAATTTCCCGGTTGCTGTATGGAGCTGGAACAGCCTGTTGGCAATGGTTTGCGGTGATGTTTGTATTTGGAAACCTTCTGAAAAAACACCGCTTAGCGGAATCGCCTGCCAACATATTATCTCGAAGATTTTTAAAGAAAATAAAGTTCCCGAAGGCGTTTGTAATTTAATTACCGGCGGCCGTGAAGTAGGAGAGTGGATTTGTAACGAGCCCAATATTCCGCTCGTTTCCGCAACCGGATCTACCAGGATGGGGAAAGCGGTAAGCGCAACAGTGGGCGCCAGGCTTGGTAAGAGTTTACTCGAGTTAGGCGGCAACAATGCCATCATTATTTCCAAAGAAGCAGATTTAGATATGGCTTTGGTTGGTGCTTTGTTTGGCGCTGCGGGAACTGCAGGCCAGCGATGCACTTCTACGCGCCGTTTAATTATTCATGAAGACGTGTACGATACTTTTAAAAAGAAACTGGTAAATGCTTATAAACAATTAAAAATCGGAGATCCTTTAAAAGAAGAAAACCATGTTGGTCCTTTGATTGATACCGATGCCGTAAATGCTTACCTGAACGCCATTGAGCAAATAAAAAAACAAGGCGGAAAAATGGCCTTGGCAGGTGGAACGCTTTCCGGCAAAGGATTTGAAAGCGGCTGTTATGTAAAACCTTGTATCGCTGAAGTGCAAAATGAAATGCAAATTGTTCAGCACGAAACTTTTGCTCCCGTTTTGTATTTAATAAAATATAAGAATCTGGAAGAGGCCATCGCGATGCAAAACGGCGTGCCACAAGGATTATCGAGTTCCATCTTTACTTTAAATATGCGTGAAGCAGAAACTTTTCTTTCTGTAAACGGCAGCGATTGCGGAATTGCCAACGTAAACATCGGAACATCCGGAGCGGAAATTGGCGGCGCATTTGGCGGAGAAAAAGAAACCGGAGGGGGAAGGGAAAGCGGCAGCGACGCGTGGAAAGTTTACATGCGCCGGCAAACCAACACCATCAATTATTCAGACACGCTTCCTTTGGCACAGGGAATAAAATTTACTGTTTAGGAATTTTCAAAAAAACTGATAAATATTATTTAATAATGTTAAATGGTGGATTGGCTTCCCATTATTTTTAAATCTTTGCAATTCTAAAATTAAAAAAACGAAATGACAAACAGAAGTAAACGGATTTTTTTAGGCGTGGCGATGATGATTGCTGTGCCGATGTGTGGTATGGCTCAGGTAGATAGCATGTCGGCGCCTGCTAAGAAAGTAGCTCCTAATAACTGGTTCCAATTGGATAGGGCAACTACGGGATATTATGGTATCAGCCTGGATAAAGCTTATGATTTTTTAAAAGGCAAAAAAAGCCATCAGGTTCTTGTTGGCGTTATCGATAGCGGCGTAGATACTACCCAACCGGATTTGAAAGGAATCCTCTGGCACAACCCCGGAGAAATACCCGGAAATGGAGTTGATGATGACCATAATGGATACATTGATGACGTTTATGGCTGGAATTTTATAGGAGGAAAAGATGGAACAAATGTTCACCAGGATTCTGATGAAGCTGCCCGCGTATATTGGAGTTTGAAAGGTAAATACGATAATAAAGATATTGATACTACTAAGATGGACGCAGACCAGAAGTTTGAATATGCTACTTATCTCAGGGCAAAGAATACTGTAACCAAAGATGTTAATCCAGCGGAACTTATGCAAATGCAAAGAATATTGCCGGTGATGCAGCGCGGAGATTCTGTAATTGCGAAAGATTTGGGTAAAACAGAATTTGCAGGCAAAGATTTGAAAACATATACATCCACTGATCCCGAGGCCAAAATTGCAACGGCTATTTATTTAAATATGGCTAAGGCAAACGACAATTACGATATCACCAATACTGATATTCTTGATTATTTAAAAGGCCAGGTTCGCAAAGGGGAAGCTGCTACTACAGCGCCTAAAGATTTCAGGGATGAAATTGTAAAAGACAATCCCAAAGACATTAATGATCGCTATTATGGCAATAGTGATGTGATGGCCGGAACGCCTTCTCACGGAACACATGTAACCGGAATTATAGCTGCGGAAAGAGACAATGGAATCGGGATGAACGGAATTGCCAACAACGTAAAGGTCATGATGGCACGCGCCGTTCCTGATGGAGATGAGCACGATAAAGACATTGCCAACGCCATGCGTTATGAAGTAGACAACGGCGCTGTGGTAATCAGCATGAGCTTTGGCAAACCATTTTCTCCACAAAAGAACTGGGTAGATGATGCCGTGAAATATGCGCAAAGCAAAGGCGTGCTTTTGGTGCATGCAGCGGGAAACGACGGGAAAGATATTGACAGCGCTGAAAATTTCCCCAATCCCATTTACCGTGATCATTCCGGTGAGGCAGATAATTTTATTACAGTTGGAGCAAGCGGCGATGCTACGAACGGCGGTTTCACAGCAAGTTTCAGCAATTATGGCAAAAAATCTGTTGACCTGTTTGCTCCTGGTGTAAATATTTATTCTACATTGCCTGATGATAAATTTGGCAATTTTTCAGGAACCAGCATGGCCACCCCGGTTGTAGCGGGCGTAGCGGCTTTGATTCTGGAATATTATCCTGATTTAAGCGCAGAGCAGGTAAAATATGTACTTGATAAATCAGTTACACCCATCACTGAAAAAGTAAAATTGCCGGGGTCAACTGATAGCGTAATGCTTTCTGATATTTCTATTAGCGGTGGCGAATTGAATGCATACAATGCCTTAAAATTAGCATCCACGCTGATGGGTGAAAGAACTAAAGAAGATAATGGATATGTTGGTCAAGATGAAAATTCAAAAGGGAATAAACATCATCGTAAAAGAGATAAAAAAAGAGCGTAAAAATTTAGTTTAATTTTTTAAGAATGGCTGTCTCAAAGTAAATTTTGAGGCAGCTTTTTTATTTTGGTAATCGATTTATTTTCATCTTTCATCCTAGAAATAAATCTTACAGTAAACAAACAAATTTCCCTGATTTTTATTTTGATAAATAGAACCACGTGGGAATAAATTATACGAATCCTTTTTAAAATTTGAGAGTAAACTTTGCTGTTTTAAATCGTAGTGATCGTGGCGCAATAATATTTTTCACAAAAGCTTTAAAATTCAAACTGAACTATCTATTTTTATGTCCGGAAACTTCAACAAGTTCTTCTAAACTGCTTATGACAAAGAAAAACTATTTGCTGCTGATCACGGCGGCAACGTGCCTTCAATTATTATTATTCCAATTATCATTTTCTCAAAAATTGCCATCCACACTTTTGTGGAAGATAAGCGGGAATGGCTTCGAAAAGCCATCCTATCTCTATGGCACTATGCATTTAACCGATGAAAGAATTTTCAATCTTGGCGATTCGCTTTACAAGGCGATAGAACATAGCGATGGATTTGCTATTGAAATTGATCCGGCAGAATTCACACCTTTTGTTATTGACGAAACTAAAAAAAATATTTATCAAAATACGGTTCCGTTAAAAGAAACGATGGGCCGGGATAATTTTAAAAAGTATGGATCGTTGCTTGCAAAAAAATTACATAAAAAAGCGGATGAGCTTACCACGGGCGATGTACTCCATGAAAAAAATAAATGGATAGAGGAAAGTTTCAGCACTGGAAAAATGCAAACATTCCTGGATGCCTATCTTTTCGATATCGCACGGCGGGAAGGGAAATGGACTGGTGGAGTAGAAGATCTTAAAGACCAGGAAGGGCTGGAAGATATGATAGACGAATCTGACATTGAACAGCTTGCGATGAGCGGCGATGACAAGGAGATGAAAAAAGAAAATGACTCCTATACCGAATATCTTATCAATGCCTATATCAAAAATGATCTCAATGCCATTAACGAAATTACAAACCAGGGAGACAGTGCCTTTGAAGATGCGATTCTTTTTAAACGTAATAAAAAAATGGCCATGCGGATGGATAGCCTGGGACATCAGCGTAGCATGGTTTTCGCGGTGGGCGCCGCCCATTTACCCGGCGACAAAGGATTGATAGCGCTTTTAAAAGAAAAAGGATTTACGGTTACGCCGGTGTTTTCTTCCAAAAAAATAAAACCTGCCGATTATAAGGTTGCCGAAGTGCCCTTAAAATGGTTCGATGTAAAAGATCAGGAAGACTTATACACAGCGTCAATGCCGGGAAAGCCAGGCGATATTACATTGTACGGCATCATGAATATGAAAATGTATTTCGACGTTTTTTCCAGCACTATTTACATGACTACTGCTATGAAAACGCCATATTCGCAGAAAATGGCCGATAGTGTGTTTTCAACAATGGCTGCGTATTATTTCGGTGTTTCGGATTACTCCAAAGGCAAACCTATTATTTTAAATAATGTACCCGGCCGTGAATTCGTTTCGAAAAAGGAAAACTTCAGTCATGGCTACCTGTTATTTAAAAACGGAACCATGTATATCGCGCTGGGAGTAAGTACAAAAAAAGGTAGTGCCAATGAAGTCGCAATCAACCGCTTTTTACATTCATTAACCTTGTTTGAAAATGTAAAGAATGACAGTAAATCATTCACATATATCAACAAGATAAAAGCATTCCAGGTAGATCTTCCAGGCCCGGCAAAATCGGGTGCCGAATATCTTTCTGCTGTAACGAAAGACAGCAGCATCCGCCAGGAATTAAATATTTCGAGTGATCCGGAAAGCGGCGCTTATTTTTTATTTGGCACCAACGAAGCAAGCCCTGGTTATACCTTAGAGAATGATAGCCTGATATTGGCTACTATTGGTGAATCGCAAAAGCCAAAGTTTAAAAAAATGTTGATTGATACGATGTATGTAAAAAATGGTGGTAGAAGTCTCGATATTGGCGGAATGATGGTACAGGCGCCGCTTATGTTGAAAGCTCGTTATCAATTTAGAGGAAATCGTTGGTATGGTTTGGTTGCCATTTACGATACCGCAAAAGACGTCGCATCGGTTCAAAAGTTTTTTAATTCCTTTACCACGATAGACTATGCGCATGAACAGTGGAATAAGTATGCTTCTCCGGATAACACTTTTTCTACGTGGGCGCCCATTCCGTTCAATTATAAGGGAAACCTTACCGGCAATGATGGGGATGCTATGTGTAAATATGAATCGTATGATTCTTCGCGTGGGGATAATTATGGAGTGGTTGTACAGGATTTTAGTAAATATTATTGGCAAAAAAGCGATTCTGCTTTATGGAACGAATTGATTAAAAGACACCAGATAAATGATAGTCTTTTAAGTAAGAAAGCTATTGCTAATGGTGGGGTAAAAGGTTACGAATTAGAATTGCAACAAAATGGTTCATCTAATATTAAACGATTAAGGATTTTTTTGAATAATGGTAAATTGTACAACCTTATGACGCTACAATTGGCCGGCGAAATCAACAATGGAAACAATAACCAGTTTTTTGATTCATTTCGTTTTAGCGATGTTCATCCGGATACCAACCTTCTTGTTTCAAAAGCAGCACTTTTACTAAGCGATGTTTCGTCTCCGGATTCTGAAGTTAGTAGTAAAGCGGTGAGATATTTAAGCTTTTCTCCGTTCACCAAAAAAGATCTTCCCTTACTGCACGAGGCGTTAATGAAACACTATTCTACGGGACAGGATTATTATGATGATCAAACAAAAAACAAGCTTAAGAATATTATCGTTGATTTAAAAGATTCCTCTTCTTTCAATTTTGCTAAAAATAATTATGCGGTAGCCGACGACACTACTAAAAATATGCTGCTTTCAATTATGGCTTCATTTCACACGAAAGAATATTATAATG
>JBDTHD010000258.1:0-4082 GCA_039937075.1 Ginsengibacter sp.
CAACCTCTTCTTCTTTAAAATAATTTTTCAAAAAAGAAATCAATTCAGGCGAATCTACCGTAGTAAGGCCCGTGGCAATTATCTTTAATGGATCTGTAACGGCAATGCCTGTGCGTTTTTTGCCGTAATCTATGCAGAGAATGCGGGACATAGTTTACTTTAGATGGTTTAGTTTATTTCGGTTTAGATGGTTAGATCGTTTAGAATGGTTTAGACGAAATAGAAATCCTGATTATTTGTTGTTTTACTATCAAAAACAATTTACAGTTTCGTAAAAATATCCAACAGCACAAACACACAAAATACCACAGACGCAATTCCGTTGGAACTAAAAAATGCTTTATTCACTTTTGACAAATCCTTTGGCTTCACTAAAATGTGCTGATAAATTAAAAAGAAAATAAAAAATGCTACTCCGACCCAATACAACCAGGAAAAACTGCCAATCATTCCTGCTGCAATTACAGAAGCCGCGGAAATAAAATGGAGAAATTCACTTACCCGCAAAGATCGTTCAGCACCAAGCCACGAAGGAATAGAACGCAAATTATGTTCCTTATCAAATTCTTCATCCTGCAAAGCATAAATGATATCGAACCCGCTTACCCAAAACAAAACTGAAAAAGAAAATAAAACGGGAACTAACGCAAAATGTCCAGTGACTGCGATATAAGCTCCGATCGGTGCAAGGCTTAAACCCAATCCCAGGACCAAATGGCAAAGCGGGGTAAATCTTTTAGTATAGCTATAAAAAAGAATAACGAATAACGCAACCGGTGCTAAAACCAAACACATAATATTAATAAAATAGGTGGTAATTATAAAGGCTAAACAATTAAATATTACAAATGCCATTGCATTTTTTTTAGAAATAATTCCACCAGGAATTTCACGTACTGCCGTTCGCGGATTTTTTTTATCATACTCCGCATCGAGCCAGCGGTTAAAAGCCATTGCCGCGCTTCGCGCAAATACCATACATAAAATTACAAGAATGAAAAGCAGCCACCATGGACGTTGGAGATTATAGTTGATTGTTTTCAATCCATAAAAAAAACCTATCAATGCAAAAGGCATTGCAAAAATCGTGTGAGCAAATTTTACAAGAGATAAATAATTTTTTATTTGTAGCATCAATTTAAATTCCATTAAAAAATGTAAATTACTTAGAAATATTCCGCCTTAAAAATTTCATTCAATTATAGTCGTAAATTTGATTAAAACATTTGTAAATGGAAACAATATTAATACAGACAAATAATGAGAAAGAATCAAAATTAGTTCAATCTTTCTTACAGCAATATAAAATAAAGGGTAGGGTTTTGGATGATAATGACAAAGAGGATATTGTACTGGGAAGGTTAATGGAAGAAACTGATTACAATGAATTGACTGACACAAATAAATTTCTCAACAAACTTCGGGGCGAATGAAAGTTATCGTTACCAGGCAATTTGAAAAGGATGTTAACAAGGAACTTTCTAAAACAATGCAATTGAAATTAGCTGATATAATTGAGGAGTTACAAAAATTGTCCACACGTTATTCCATAAAAGATATAAAAAAATTAAAAGGATATAAAACAGCATACCGTATCAGGATGGGGGATTATCGAAAAGGTTTTATTTTAGAAGAAAATATAATTAAACTTAGCAGGGTAATGGATAGAAAAAAAATCTACCGCTATTTCCCCTAACACATCCATTTCTTTTACTTGATCTCATTAAAAAGTAACGAAATGATTATTCCATTTTAATTTGTCGTTTCCAATCATGTTTCGGGTTATTTCCTTTTTGAAAGTATATTGAACGTGTTTACGGCTTCCCACAAAACAATTCCAGCAGCCACAGATATATTCAACGAATGTTTCATGCCAAATTGTGGTATTTCCAAACAGCCGTCGCACAATGAAATTGTTTCCTGTTCTACGCCTTTCACTTCATTCCCAAAAATAAAGGCCACTTTCTTAACCTGCAGATCACCGATATTCTGAAGCAAAATACATCCTGAAACTTGCTCCACTGCAAATATTTTGTATCCATCATTTTTTAGCTGCTCAATTGCGTCTTTTGTTGTTTCAAAATATTTCCAGTCAACCGAATCCTGCGCTCCAAGCGCGGTCTTGGTTATTTCTTTATGCGGAGGTTTTGCCGTGTATCCTGTTATATAAATTGAGTCAATTAAAAACGCATCAGCCGTACGAAAAACGCTTCCCACATTATAAGCGCTACGGATATTTTCCAAAACGGCAATCACTGGATTCTTCTGAGATTCTTTAAATTCCTTCACAGATTTCCGGTTCAGTTCTTCCATTGTTAGTTTTCTCATCAAAAGAATATTAATTTGCAAAAATAAATTAATTAGCCGATTAGCTAATTAGCCAATGTGCTGATTTGTCCCAAAATATTAGGACAATTATTAGTTTCAAGGCTTTTAGTCATTAACATATTAGCTAATCAGCACATTATTACATTAACACATGGCTTCTCCGGATACTCCTTTAATGAAACAGCACAATGCCATCAAGGCAAAATATCCTGATGCGATTTTGCTTTTTCGTGTGGGTGATTTTTATGAAACATTTGGCCAGGACGCTATTACAGCTTCCCGGATTTTGGGAATTACTTTAACTAAAAGAAACAGCGCTTCTAATACGGCGCCTGAACTTGCGGGTTTTCCGTATCATGCGCTGGATACCTATTTGCATAAATTAGTAAAAGCCGGCTATCGCGTGGCGATTTGCGACCAGCTTGAAGATCCAAAGCAAGCCAAAGGAATTGTAAAACGTGGCGTTACGGAATTGGTTACGCCCGGCGTAGCGACAAACGATAAATTATTAGAGTATAACCAGAATAATTTTTTATGCGGGATTCATTTAGTGGAAGACAAAGCCGGCATTGCTTTTCTCGATATTTCCACGGGTGAATTTTTTATTGCCGAGGGCGATAAAGAATATGCCGATAAATTATTACAAAGTTTGAATCCCGCCGAGGTGATTTTTCAACGCAACCAGCAGAAGAATTTTAAAAGTTATTTCGGAAGTAAATTTTATACCTACACGCTTGATGAATGGATATTTACAGAACAATACGCCCATGAAACTTTATTAAAACATTTTGGCACCCAAAGCCTGAAAGGTTTTGGTGTAGAAAATATGAAGATTGGGATAATTGCTGCCGGCGCCATTCTTCATTATTTAAAAGATACAGAGCATCCGAATCTCCAGCACATTACTTCGCTTCAGAGGCTTGACAAAGGAGATTATTTGTGGATGGATCGGTTTACTATCCGCAACCTGGAATTAATTGGCGGCCCGGAAAATAACAATTCATTGCTGAAAGTTCTGGATAATACCGTTTCACCAATGGGCGCGAGATTGATGAAACGATGGATTTTATTGCCACTCACAGAAATTCCCAAAATTGAAGAGCGTCAAAACCTGGTGGAATATTTTATAAAATCACCGGAAGAAAAAAATAAAATTTCGCAAAATATAAAACAGGCGGGAGACATTGAACGGTTGGTGAGCAAAATTCCGTTAAAGAAAATAAATCCGCGTGAAGTTTTGCAGATAGGTAAAGGATTAAAATTAGCTGCACAAGTGAAAGGTTGGTGTGAATCTGCTTCAAATGAGTATTTAAAAAGGTTGGGCGATTCACTGAATCCCTGCAAATATATTTCTGATAAAATTTTTAAGGAAATTATAGAAAACCCACCTGTAGCGGTTTCCAAAGGAAATGTAATTGCTACAGGAGTAGATGAAGAACTGGATGATCTGAAAAGTATTGTTACTAACGGTAAGGCACACCTGCTAAAATTGCAGCAAAAAGAAACGGAGCGTACAGGAATTTCTTCTTTAAAAATTGGCTTCAATAATGTGTTTGGATATTACCTTGAAGTAACCAATACGCACAAAGATAAAGTGCCCGAAAACTGGATACGAAAACAAACGCTCACTAACGCCGAAAGATATATTACGCCTGAACTGAAAGAATATGAAGAAAAAATTACCGGCGCAGAAGATAAAATACTGCAACTGGAACAGAATATTTTTGAGCAATTATTAAATGAGTTACAGGATT
>JBDTHD010000259.1:0-7088 GCA_039937075.1 Ginsengibacter sp.
AAAAAATGCTTTATTTGTTGGTTTACTGGGTAAAAGAAAATATATTGGGAAAGCCCTGAAAGGGCGCCATACGTTAACGATGTGCGTAGCTCTTCGCAAAAAAAACTAAATCATTATGCCACAATCACTCGTCAAAAATTATATACATCTTGTATTCAGCACCAAATACCGCGAGCCTCTTATCCATCCACCTGTTGAGGAAGAATTATACGCTTATCTTGGCGGGGAATGTAAAAGGCTTGAATGTCAGCAAATAAAAATCGGTGGTTTTACTGATCATGTTCATATACTTTGTATGCTGTCAAAAAAGATTGCTTTAATGAAATTACTTGAGCAGATAAAATCTCATTCCTCGAAGTGGATGAAAACAAAAGGAGAAGAGTTAAGTAATTTTTACTGGCAGGACGGTTACGGCGCGTTTTCTGTGAATTCAGCAGATATAGACCGCGTAATCGATTACATCGCTAATCAAAAAGAACATCACAGTAATATTAGTTTTCAGAATGAATACCGGGCTATTCTTAAAAGATACAAAGAGGAGTACGATGAGAGGTATGTTTGGGATTAGTATGTGATAGCACTTCATAGGGCTGCGCCCTATGAAAAAATAGGGCTGCACCCTATCTTGATATATTACGCCCTTTCAGGGCTTTTCGAAGATGTAGTTTTTAGACGAGAAGCCCTGAAAGGGCGCCATACGCTAACGATGGGTGAAGCCCTTCGGAATTCAAAGTTCAGAAAACATAAAATAAGAATTCCCCATAAAACTTTGTTTACTGTAAAACCTTTGAAGCATCGACTTTTATAAGTTTTCCTCAATCGTTCTAAAAGTCAAATTGATTCTCGCTTGCATAATTAATTTTGTTGGCGGCAAACGATGCAGCCAGTTTTGTTGCGTGGTATCTTTCATCAAAAAAAACTTACATGTTGCAAAAGCCTCCTGATGACATTTGCTCTGATTAGCTAAAGTGTGAGCACTTTGTTAGATTGCCTTGAAGTTTTTGATAAGCTCTCTCAATTCTTTGTCTGAAATATTATCAACGTCTGCTTTGTCGAAAATTGTAATGAGGTTTACTGTGATTTCTTCGTCAGCATTTATTTCTGCGACAGCCAGTAATGTAGTTTCTACTAATGATATTACTCTGGCTCCTCCGCTTTTCCCTTTGCCTTTACTTGAAATCTTCAGGCGTATTTTATAGATGTTCAGACCCAAGGAAATTCCAAGCCTGGGCGTTTTTATCAATTCTTTTTCGAGGGAAAGTAAATCTTTCGAAAAAGAATGGTATTTTTTGAAAAGGGGTTTAGCAGCGACTTTGAAAGAGGTGGTGATTCTAACTGTTACTTCCACTTAAAAAGTCTTTAAGCGTTTGCAATTCTTTTCCTGACTTCTGTGCATCTTCCACTTCTTTCAGTCCATTTTTTATACCAGTTAAAACTTTAAGTTTATTTTGAAGACTGGAATATTCTTTATTTATTTTTTCCCATGTTTTCAATGGAACCAGGACTGATGTTTTATCACCATTTTCATTAATCATATATTTCAATGCTTCTGCCATAAAAATCATTTATTCAAAACTAATTAATTTCTTTGAATCTGCATCGGCGTCTGATTTGGCGTAAGTTTCCCTCTTGTGCCATTGTAAGTTGTAACGGCTCTTTTGTCTGAACCATAATTCATCTGATTATTGTGATGAGTATGATTCAAAAAACGTGAATCAGGAAAATCACAAAAATCACAAAAATCAAAGTTCAGACAACATAAAATAAAAAAAATTCCATAAAACTTTGTCTACTGTAAAACCTTTGAAGCGTCGAGTTTTACAAGTTTTCCATAATCGTTCTAAATGTCAAATTGATTCTCGGTTTCATAGTTGATTTTGTTGGCGGCAAATGATGCAGCCAGTTTTGCTGCGTCGTGTCTTTCATCATTAATAAACTTCCATTTTCCAAAATCAATGAAACGGTTTCTTTGGTTTGTTTGTGCTTAAAAGAAAATTTTCTTTCTGCACCAAAGCTCAAAGAGGCAATCGCTCCATTCTTTTTCAAATCAGTTTCTCCATCGCTGTGCCACGCCATTCCTTCTTCGCCGGTGTGATACAGATTTAATAAACAGGAATTAAAAGTTTCCCCCGTTTTTTGTTCAATGAGGGATTTTAATTCCAATAATTCTTTTGTCCATGCCAACGCTGATTTGGTTGTTTTAGAATAAGTATATTCAAAAGGCTTTTCTCCATACCAGGCTACCTTCCGCTTTGTGATAATTTTATTTCCGAAGATGATGGCTTCATCATTTTTCCATTGAATACCCGTTAGCAATTTTTCAAAATAAATATCCGCTTCTTTTCTATTCAACAATTTTCCATAATAATTTACCGTACCGTCTTTCGGTAAAAGATTTTTTGTTTCACTTGGCGAATTATCGAATAAATCCATATTAATTTTCTTTAGACTGAGCCAGATTTAAATTTCCACGTTCCAGAGACTATTCCTGAGCACTGGTTCTTCTCCCTCTCTCTTAGGAGAGGGGCGGGGTGAGGCTTCTTTATCCGGCGGCCACTTCAATTTCCCTCTGCGCCGCTTCCCAACCAATAATAGCCGTCTTCCGTGTGTTGCCCCACATATAACCACCAAAATTTCCCGATGATTGAATCACCCTATGACATGGAATTAAAAACGCTACCGGGTTGCTGCCAATGGCAGTGCCTACTGCCCTTGACGCATTTGGGTTTTCTATTTTTTGGGCAATGGCGCCATAAGTGGCCAGTTGACCCATTGGTATTTTCAACAACGTTTCCCAAACTTTCAATTGAAAATCCGTGCCTTTAAGATGCAGTTTTATTTCGTTTAATTTACTCCAGTCATTTTGAAAAATGAATAACGCATTTTGTTGTATCAAATCTAATTTCTGATGAAATAATGCATTCGGAAATTTCGACTTCAAATTTATTAATCCTTGTTTTTCGTCCTCATTAAATGCCATGTAACAAATGCCTTTTTGCGTGGAAGCAACAATCATATTTCCAAACGGGCTTTCTGCAAAACTGTAATTAATGATGAGATTTTTGCCACCGTTTTTATATTCCGAAGGTGTCATCCCTTCGATGTTTGTAAACAAATCGTGCAACCGGCTCGTGCCCGAAAGTCCCGTTTCAAAAGCTGTATCAAAAAGAGTCGCGTCATTTTCCTCCAGCAGTTTTTTCGCGTGTTCAATGCTGATATATTGCAGAAATTTCTTTGGGCTCGTTCCTGCCCATTCACTAAAAATTCGTTGAAAATGAAACGGGCTTACATGTACGCTGGCTGCTACTTCATCGAGGGTGGGTTGCTCTTTGAAGTTTGCTTTAATATACTCTATCGCCTGCGCAATCCTGTTGTAATTAGTTTGTTCCTGTGCATTCATTTTTCTAACATTTTACGATGCAAATGTCACCATGTTTTTGCAGGTAGAAAATCCGAAAGTTGCTAAAGTATTAGCCTCACCCCCAACCCCCTCTCCGAAGGAGAGGGGCCGTGAAACGTAGTCGCGACAAGAGTTTTCATTCAAAGTTATTTTTTTTATTCGATTAATAACGTCTCAATATATAAACGGAACCAATCTATAAGTACTTTTTTTATAATCAATATATTCCTGGCCAAAATAATCTGTTAGCGCTTTCTCTTCTACATTGATACGTCGGATAAATGCAAATAAAACGGGAATGACAACAATTATTAATGAAACCCAGTTATTGAGTGAGATTCCAAATCCGATAAAAGAAAGCAGGGATGCAGAATAAGACGGATGCCGGAGGTATTTATAAAAGCCATCTTTTTTTAGCTGATGTTCTTTTCGGATGGTAACATCGGCAGTAAAATATTTTCCCAATGTGATAATGACAATAACTCTGAATACAACGCCTGTTAATATAAGTCCGGGCCCAATGTATTTTACGGCCTGAAAAGTTGAGAAGAGAAAATAGTAATTCTTGGAAATATAGACGGCAGCGGTTATAGCAATAGCAATTGTTATCCAGAGCAACGTCAAAGAATTTTTGTCCTGATTCTTTTTATCTTCCGCTTTTGAACGCATGAACACGCTAATCAATATTTCGGATGAAATCCAGATTATGCAGGTGATACTAAATAAAGAATTCATGTTTTAAGAAATTTCAGTTTTCAATTCAGCAGATAGTTGTTAGTCTTTGTTTGCAAATCTGTGCGCTACGAAACTAGTCTAAAAGTATTTTATTCCTGCGGGTTATTGCTTTAATATTTACTTTTGATTCTATTCAAAAAATCCTCCTCCCTGCAAAAAATACTTAATAAATAATTTTAAAAAAGACAATGAAAAAGAAGGCATTTATTTTTGATCTGAATGGTACCATGATTGACGACATGCAATACCACGCCCGCGCATGGTAGGATATTTTGAATCATGATTTAAAAGCAGGTCTTACCCGGTATTAAGTGAACGTGCAGATGTATGAAAAAAATGATGAATTGCTGGAAAGAATTTTTGGAAAAAATCATTTTGATAAAACAAGAATGAAAGAGTTGTCTATGGAAAAAGAAAGAAGGTACCAGGAAGCTTTTTTACCGAATCTAAAATTAATAAATGGGTTGCAGGATTTTTTGGAAAGAAGTGAACATGCCGGTATTCCAATTGCAATAGGGTCTGCAGCGATTACATTCAATATTGATCTTATTTTAGATAATTTGCATATCCGTCATTTCTTCAAAGCGATAGTCAGCGCAGATGATGTAACCACCAGCAAACCCGACCCCGAGACTTTTATAAAATGTGCTCAATTGTTGAACGTCGCGCCTGCAAATTGTATTGTTTTTGAAGATGCACCCAAAGGCGTGGAAGCGGCTCAGAACGCAGGAATGGAATGCGTTGTATTAACTACGATGCATGAAAAAGAAGACTTCAGCCAATATAAAAATGCGATTGATTTTATTAAAGATTATAGTTTCCAAAATCTAAAAAATCTTATTTCGCCTTAACCTGGGGTGGAAAAAATTTTATCTTTTCGCTGCTAAAGAAAAAATGTTTAAGCACATGTACACATCAATAAATCAAAACTATGTTTATGAAAAAAAATTCTTTTTTAATCGTTTGCTTTCTCATTAGCTTTCAATGCTTTTCTCAAAGAAAAATTTTAATTGATGAAGGCTGGCGCTTTCATCGCGGCGATATCGCAAATGCCGAACAGGCCAATTTCAAGGATAATAGCTGGAGAGATATTGATCTTCCTCACGACTGGAGCATTGAAGACCTGTCGGGAACAAATTCACCGTTTAATCCTGATGCTATAAATGGCGTAAGCGTAGGCTTTACTACCGGCGGAATTCGCTGGTATCGGAAAACTTTTACGTTACCAGTAAACCAACCTGCCTACCGGACAGGCAGGCAAAATAAAAGAATTTCTATTTTATTTGATGGTGTTTATATGAATTCCGATGTTTGGATCAATGGTGTTCATTTGGGAAATCATCCTTATGGCTACACTTCTTTTTATTATGATATTACCGATAAAATAAAAAAGGGTGAAAAAAATATTATTGCAGTCCAGGTAAAAAATGAAGGCGCAAACAGCCGCTGGTACGCAGGTTCAGGAATTAATCGCCATGTGTGGTTGATAGAAACCAATCCAATTAATGTGGTGCAATGGAGAACTTATATTACTACGCCGGACGTGACTGTATCATCAGCAAAAGTAAATATCCAAACAAAAGTGCAAAATGAAACGAGCGTTCCAGCGACCATCACTTTAATCAATAAAATTATAAATACAAAAGGAGTTGAGGTTGCCAGGACATCATCAAAACAAACTATTCCGGATTATGTTCGTTCAGTGGATAACACAAGGCCCGTTACGGCCGCTGCAAATAGCGTTTCAGATCAGAAAGATGCTTTCTTTTCGGCCCTTGATGTTTGCGGGTATAATTATGCAAAGAATAAATATGTAAGCGATCATGAACGCAAGCCTAATCGTATTATGGTAGCCACAGAATCGTATGCATTAGAGCAGTTCGATTACTGGATGGATGTTTTGGATCATCCATGGGTAATTGGTGATTTCGTGTGGACCGGGTTTGACTACATTGGCGAGTCCAGTATCGGATGGCTTGGATACCCCCAGGATAAAAATCATTTTTATCCATGGAACCTTGCTTACTGCGGAGATATGGACATTTGCGGATGGAAACGGCCGCAATCATTTTATCGTGATGCACTTTGGAAAAAAGATCAATTGGCCATTTTTGTAAAACCACGGCATCCTTCTTTCCCCGTAAATCCTAAAAAATCTGAATGGAGCAAATGGAACTGGGATGATGTTGTATCAAACTGGACATGGGAAGGTGATAAAGATTCGATTTTTGAAGTAAATATTTATTCATCTTGCGATGAGGTTGAATTGTTTTTAAATAATAAATCACTCGGTAAAAAACCAACCAACCGTTCTACCAAATTTATGGCTGTTTATAATGTTCCATATACCGCCGGAGCATTAAAAGCAGTTGGATACGATAATGGAAAAAAAGTAAATACGGCTATTTTAAAAACAGCGGATGAACCCACACAAATAAAATTATCTGCTGATAGAAAAACTATTAAAGCAGACAATGAAGACTTAAGTTATATTACTGTTGACCTGGTTGATAAAAATGGAACACGCAATCCCAATGCTGAAAATTTAGTTCATTTTGAGATTGAAGGCCCCGGAACTATTGCCGGCGTTGGCAATGCTGATCCGGTAAGCGTGGAAAGTTGTCAACTGCCCCAGCGTAAAGCCTGGCAAGGCCGGTGTTTGGTGATTATAAAATCTAAAAAAAGTGCAGGGAATATTATATTAAAAGCTTCTTATCCCGGATTGCATTCTTCTGAGGTAGTTATAAAATCAAACTAAATCTACTGAGGAATTCAAAGCAGAAATCATGAATAAATGTTGCTTTACTGTGTTTCTATTTAAATAATAAGTTTTGTTCTTTATTAAGATCTAATTGGGTTTTTTTAATGACAATTTTATTGCCTTAAAAAGATTTTCCAAAAAAAATAAATGTGGTATTGACACTAATAAATAATTTTCCTTAAATTGTCCTCC
>JBDTHD010000260.1:0-23828 GCA_039937075.1 Ginsengibacter sp.
TGGCCGTTCAAAAAACAAAGGAAATTGGCGTGAGAAAAGTATTGGGCGCTTCTGTAAAAAATATTATTTATCTTTTTTCAAAAGAATTTACAGTTTTGATTCTAATTGGTTCTGCAATTGCTGTTCCGGTCGCATGGTATATGATGAATCACTGGCTTCAAAATTTTGTGTTCAGAATTAATATGAATGCCGGAATATTTATTATTGCGATTTTAATATCAATAATTGTAGCCTGGATAGCTGTAGGGTATAAATCAATAAAGGCGGCTATTGCTAATCCTGTAGAAAGTTTGAGAAGTGAATAAGTTAATGTGCTAATGTGCTAATGTGCTGATTAGCTAATTAAGAAAATAAGAAAGTCGAATATTTATTGGTTTACTATAAAAGAATATAAATAACGTCCATGAGTAAACAAAAATAACAATGATCAATAAATCTAAAAATCAATTAAGTAATAAATAATAAATCAATTATGCTCTCTTTAAAAAAAATATTCAAATGGTATAACAATGGCGTTAACCGCACATTTGTTTTAAAGGATATTCACCTTGACGTAAAAGAAGGCGAATTTATTTCTATAATGGGGCCGTCCGGTTCAGGCAAATCGACACTTCTGAATGTTATAGGAATGCTTGACGATCCTAACGAAGGAGAATATACTTTTATGGGTGAAAATGTATTTGCGTTAAAAGAAAAACAACGTTCGCAAATTTTTAAAACCCATATTGGCTTTGTGTTCCAGGCGTATCATTTAATAGATGAGTTGACAGTATATGAAAATATTGAAACGCCACTAATTTATCAGAATATAAAATCTTCTGAAAGAAAATCAATGGTTGCCGATATACTGGATCGCTTTCAGATTGTTGGAAAGAAAGACCTCTTCCCTACCCAACTCTCCGGTGGCCAGCAGCAATTGGTTGGCATCGCCAGGGCCTTAATTGTAAAACCAAAACTGATATTAGCTGATGAACCAACCGGAAATTTAAATTCGAAACAAGGCGAAGAAATTATGCGGCTTTTTAAAGAATTAAACGGCGAAGGAGTAACAATTATCCAGGTAACTCATTCAGAAAAAAATGCAGAATACGGATCCAGGATTATTAATTTATTGGATGGAAGGGTTGTTTTGTGAAGGGTAATGGAAGAATAGTGAATGAATAAAAAACTAAAAATTAAAATCAAATGATGAAATTTCTTTTTTTAAATATTATACTGGTTTCATTTGGATTATTGGCAAACGCCCAAAAAACACTTACGCTGAAGGAAGCTGTGGAAATAGGAATTAAAAACAACATCGATGTTTTACAATCCGATCTTCAAATGCAAAAAGAAGGAATTGGCTTGAATCAATCAAAGGAAAACAGGTTGCCGAATTTAAATGCCAGCGTCAACCAGGGAACTAATTACGGAAGAAGTATTGATCCATTTACCAATGCTTTTATTGACCAAAAAGTTGGATTCGGAAATTATGGAGCGAACAGTAACCTTTTGCTCTTTAATGGATTTTCTTTATCGAACCAGATCAAGGCTAACAAGTTGGGTTACGAAGCTTCGAAGATGGAATTGCAACAGGCTAAAGATAACCTGACTATAAATATCATACTCGCCTATCTGCAGGTTTTAAGCGCTGAAGAAGTATTTAAACAATCTCAGGACCAGGTTGCCGTTACACAAAAACAGGTAGATCGTTTAGGAATTTTAAATGACAAGGGCGCCGTATTGCCCGCAGATTTTTATGACCTGAAAGGACAATTGGCCACCGATCAAATAGCCATCTCCGACAATAAAGCCAATGTCGCAACCGCCAAACTCAACCTGGTGCAGCTTTTAAATATCCCGTATGATTCAGCACTCGAAGTAGAAAAAATACCAGCAGAAAATTTCAATACCGGTTTTTCAGACACGCCAGATTCCATTTATCAAACTGCGTTGCATCAATTTGCCCAGGTGCAGGCCGTACAATTGAGAACGCAAAGCGCTGAAAAAAATATTCGTTCTGTCAAAGGGCAATACTTTCCTACTCTCACATTTGGAGGAAGTGTCTACACCAATTATTCAAGTGTGGCGGCGAGCGATTACTTCGTTAATACGACAGAAAATCCATCCTCAAATTATGTAAATTTTAATGGCTCGCAAATCCCTGTGATCGTAAAACAGGATAATTATGCTTCCCGGAAAATCAATTTTGGGAATCAGCTAAACAACAATATTTTTTATACCCTTAATTTAGGATTAAGTATTCCTCTCTTTAATGCCAGCCATGTAAAGAACTTAGTAAAACTGGCGAAAATTAATTATCAGAATGATAAATATGTAGAAACGAATACTAAAACCCAGTTGCAGCAATCCATTGAGCGCGCCTACGTTAATCTCAACTCAGCACGCGATAAGTTCAAATTATTACAGGACCAGGTAGAAGCATTCGCAGAATCTTTCCGCACTGCAGATATCCGCTTCAATGCCGGCGCCATCACTTCTGTAGATTACCTGATTGCAAAAAACAATCTTAACCGTGCAGAAAACAATCTCATCATTGCGAAATATGATTTTTTATTAAGAGAAAAAGTTTTGGATTACTACGGCGGAAAAGCACTCTGGTAAAGAGAAACAAGATTCTAACTTATTTGTCGGTTCACTATAAATCTCTCTCATGTTTAAGTTTCGGTGTAGGTTCTTCAGCCTGCACCGTTTTTTGTGGAATCAAGTTAGTGACCAAAAAGATGGTCATTACTTACATAACTACTATGATTACACGAAATTAATTTCCTTAAAATAAAAATTGAATTTATTTGTTTGTTTACTGCTGAATTCTTGGATTTCAAATCCTAATTCCTAATTCACAATTCCTCATTCAAACAATTCAGCGCGGGTTTTTGGTCGCCTGTTGTCCAGCCATTCAAAGTCTTTTAATTTTCTTTGATCTTCAGGGATCTGGGTCATCGGGTACATCGTGCCCTGAACCTGGTTTATAAAAAGGACTTTGCTTAAATCCTGGTTTTTAAAATAAAGATCAATCACGTCACCAACAGCGCGATTCATCCCAATGTAAGCGCTGTCATCATTTTCCATATAATAAATACTTTCGGACTGCGAGCCTTTTACGCGCATGTAATCTATTTTCCCATCTACAAAATAACCATTGATCGTTTTACCAGACATCTGGTTAAAAAAACCTTCTCTTGTGCGGTTTACAATCAAGCCTCTTTCAAAAACATACAATCTTTCAGGCTGTTTATTTTTAGTATAAAGAAAAATCGTATCGCCCGCGATTTGAGTATTTCCGCTCCAGACAACCGGGTTATAGTACAAACGGAAAACAGAATCTTTAGAAGAAATAAACAAGCTGTCGGAAACACTTTGCAGAGAATCATTAAATATTTTGACATGGTGGAATGCCAGAAAATAACGGATGGTGGTGTCTGATTTATTCGAAGAATCTGTAATTAATTTTTCTTCGGTTGCAATGCTGTCAGGAAAATTCTCTTTTAAAGATTTTTTTGTTGAGTCAATAATTTCTCTTTTTGTTGAGTCAGTAATTTCCTTTTTCGCCGAATCAATAATTTCTCTTTTTGTAGAATCAACCAGCGCTTTATTTTCTTTTGCTTTATTCGTGTCAATTTTATTTTTTAATGAATCAGAAATAATTCCAGAAGTAATTTCTTTTTTGACGGAATCTTTTTTCACTTCAGAATCTAAGGGAGGCTTTTTTAGAATTTTTTGAGAAGTATCCCTGAGTATCTTTCGTTCTTTTAGTTTTAGTGAATCAATATGTCCGTGCAAAACTTTTGAAGAATCTTTTTCTAAAATTGATTTGGCAGAATCTATCTCTTCCTGCCGATGTTTTAAAAAAAATTGTTCAGTAGAATCATTAGCAATCGTTTCCACCACTTTTTGATTTTCTGCAAAGTTCACGTTTATGATAGTATCGCTTTTCAACACTTTATTTTCATTTTTCACAAACCTTGTAAAGCCCGAAAAAATAGTATCAGCAGCAATGTAAGTGCTGTCGTTTTTTTGTTTCAAAATCAAAACAGGCTTTCTTGTTGCAAGGAAAGAGTTCTTTTTTTTATTCATGAAAATCTGGTTGGCAATAATGGTATAACCGCCCGCAGAATCAATGATGACGGCATTTCCCTCCAGTTGAGCGTTGCCCGATACATTTTCAAGCGCCATCGTATTTGCGGAATACAACCGGCCACTGCTGTCTTTTACAGTAGCCCGGCTCGTAAAAAAAGCATTGCCAGTATTCAGATCATAATTTCCCTGTGTCGCGTTCACTTCTACCTCGGGAGTTTTTATATTTGTCTTGCTGATAAAAGTGGTTTGCTTGGTTTGCATGTTGTACAAAAGCGAATCGGCGCGGATGCGTTTTTTAGGCTCGTCCAGCTTTACATTTTTTTTAAAATAAATGTCCCTGGTATCATCGTAGTAAGTTCCTTCAACGCTGGTAATTACACTTTTGCCTTCAATTATTTTTCCGCCTTTATAGAAATTACCAATTCCTGTTTGCAAATTATAATCCAAATCATCGGTAAACAACGTGCCGCTTTTATTGGCAAGTTTTACTTTGTTTTTTAAATAAGCCATTTTTTCTACGCCCAAATATTTTAGATATTGACTGTAAGCGTGGAATGTATCTGCCTGGTTTATTTCAATATTTCCAAACGCTTCCATAATATGCGTTATAGGATTAATGACGGCGCTGTCGCTATGGAAAATAGTATATCCTTGCTTGATAATCGCACCGCCGGCGATAGTTTGCAACGTGGTAACCGAATCAATTCTAATGGCCCGCATGCTTGGCCCGCGAATGATTTCAAATTCCCTGATGGTATCTTTTGACGGTTGATTATTAAGCGTATCCTGTGCCCAGGAATAATAACCTGACCCTAAAAAAAAAATAAGAAAAAAATATTTCATTGGATGAAACATATTATTTCTTTATCAGTTTTAAGGTATCGTCTATTAAGGGCGCCGTCAGGTAATTGCCTTTGTCTTTTTTGCCAAATACGGAGAAGTTTACATATCGTTTGGGATGCACTCTTATATCGTCTAACAAAATATTGATTTTATCAGATGTGCTTTCGAGATTGTTATATAGAGTTTTATCGTTTAGAAGCAATCCCAGAGAACCATCTTTGCTATTTATTTTTTCGGACCCTGCTTTAAAATTATTGATGGCTACGTTTAATGAGTCTATCGTTTTCTGCAAATTAATTTGGGAAAGCTTATTAGAAAAAACGCGCGTGTTTTGCAAAATGCTATCAAAATTGGTATTGTTGGCATTAAGATTAGTTGTAAACTTATTCAGATTTTGCAAAGATTGTGCAAGCGCTCCATTTTGAACGTTTAACAATTTTTGAAGTGATTGAGAAGTTACTGCAAACGAAGCAGTTGCTGTATTTACATTTTCCAGTATGCTTCGAATATTATCTTTGGTTCGCATGTCAAAAACGGTAGTAACAGTCACAAGCACAGAATCCAAAGATTTAACCGCATTTCTTACCTCATATAATACAGGATTTATCAACTTCAATGCCTCATCAAAAGCACCGGAACTTAGCGTTGTAAGTAATGTATCCCCATTTTTTAAATACTTCGTTGCGTCGCCGAGTTGTATCTCCAGGGTAGGGCTTCCCAACAGATTGGGGTTAATAACGGCGAGAGAATTAGACGGAATGTTTACATCTTTGGTGAGAGAAACCGTTACCAATATTTTTTTCATATCTTTTCCACCATCCAGGTTTTCAATTCTTCCAATCTGAAGGCCGTTGATTACTACCGGGTTGGATGGTTTTAGGCCTTGCACATCGGAATAAACCGCATAAATGTGTTTTTCTTTTTTAAAAACACCATGGCCCTTTAAGTATCTAAATCCTATAATCAGCAACAAGATGCCCACAGCTGCCATCACACCGATCTTTGTTTCATTGTATATTTTCATTTGGTATTATTAGAGTAAAATAAATGGATTACTTTTCAAGTATTATGCGAAAATAGTAAACTTCATTCGCAGTTCGTAACAAATGAATTGCAAATAGATAATGGTTTAGCAAGAATTTAAAATAAGAAAATAATTCAAATTGTGAAATTATTTTGTTGTATTATTAGCGTCAGTGTTGGCAATTGTTTTGGGCGTTTCTACCATATTTTTATATTTTATCACCGCATCGGTAATAGCCTGGGCAATTTCCTCCTGGCCTTTATCGCTGTTTAAATAGCGTTCATCGTCATAGTTGTCTACAAAACCTGTTTCGATCAATACGGCAGGCATTTGTGTGGCATGCAACACCCACAAACCTATTTGACGCTGCCACACACCGAGATTAGGCCTTCCTGTCGCTTTGGCAACTTCGTCCTGCACCAGTGAAGCCAGTTGATAGCTCTTTCTGAAATAATGCTGAGAATATATTAGCGCACTGGCTTTATATTCAGGGCTGTCATAATTGATGTTGGCTGTACTATCGTCTTCGTCAGTATTATATCCTAAATCACCTTCCTCTAAAGCTTTAACCTTATCATCGGTCTGCCTTTGTGCCATTAATAAGGTGCTTGTCCCTTTGCGTGAAGTAGGAATTTTATAATACTCCCTAATAGCTACGCGCCTGGTATGTTTAGTAAAAACTTTTTTTCTTGATTTCCCTTTTCCTACATAATGATGTGTATGATAAACTTCGGTTTTGTACCCAACAATTCTTGAACCTGTTTTTAAAGAAGCAACTGCATCGGCGTGGATACAAACAAAAAGATCACCATGGTGTTCATTGGCAAATTGTGCTTTTTCACGAACATTCATAAAAACATCAGTAGTCCTTGTTGGAATAATATTTACATCCGGCATCGCCTTTTTTAGATCGGCCACCAGTTTCATTGAGATCGCAAGAGTGATATTCTTTTCCTGCGAACCTAGTGTTCCTTCATAATCACCATGCGTGCCATGGTCCTTGCCACCGTGGCCGGGGTCAATAATAATCGTTTTTATTTTACGCGTCGTTTGCGACGACACTTTGCTGTTGACAAATAACAACAAAGAAAGTAATAAGGTAACGATTCTTAAGGGTACGAAAAGCCAGGGTTTTTTTAATTCCAACATTTGCAAATATTATTTTTAATGGGTCAATTAAATTCTTTCTCAATCTTCACATATCCTTAATTGGATTATCTCTATTTTTGTTGCCTTACTGCTATGCAAAACAGAAACGAATTTACTTCAAAGAATATTTTACCGTTTGCTATTATAGCTATACTGTTTGTATTATTAATTTCAGCGATAAAAAGCAATGGCCTGAATTCTAAAAGAAATTATTTCTATTCAACTTTGAATAATCCTTACTCAACACCTTTACATAATCCTTCTTCAACACTGGTATTTCCATCAAAGGAAAACCATTTTAGTGTTGCAAAAAAGCAAAATTTTGTAAAGGACAGTATACCTGTTCAAAATGGACTTTCTAAGGATTCACTTTCAGAAAATAAAATAGATTCATTGAATCTAAATGATACTTCTATTAATAAAAAAGATACTTCTTTACTCAAAAAAAATGCGGATACGATTCATTTTAACCTGGCTAAAAATGCCCTGGAAGCGCCGATAGAATATACTGCTGAAGATTCAATGGTAATAGACGTTAAGGGAAAAACAGTTACGCTATATGGAAATAAGGTAACTACAAATTATAAGGGAAATAAATTAACCGGCCCTATTATTTCTTTTGATGAAGCATCAGGCGACATTATTGCATCTTTCAGAAAAGACAGCACCGGAAAAGTAATTGCCTATCCTACTTTTAAACAATCTGATTTTACTTCGCAGAGCGACTCGATCCGGTTTAATATGAAATCCGGAAAAGGCATCACGAAAGGAACCTATACACAGCAAGGTGAAATGTATGTATATGGACAGGTGATAAAAAAAGTAAGCCCCGATGTCTTTTATGCGTTGCGCGCAAGATTTACGACCTGCAACCTGGACACCCCTCACTTTGCTTTTGTAAGTAATAAAATAAAATTCATCACTAATAAAGTTGCCATTACCGGGCCGGTACACCCGGAATTTGAAGGAGTGCCGATACCAATATATTTTCCATTTGGAATCTTTCCGCTTAACCAGGGAAGGCACTCTGGTTTTTTAGCGCCCAATTTTACAGTAAACGAACAAAAAGGACTTGGTTTGGAAGGTCTTGGATTTTATAAAGTGGTCAATGATTATTGGGACGTTATAGTACGATCGAGCATTTATTCTTACGGAGGATGGTCGTTAAATTTAAATCCACGCTATTCAAAAAAATATCATTATAGCGGAAATCTTGCTTTCGATTATCAAAGCTTTAATTATAATTTCAAAGGTGACCCCGATTTTAGTAAGAACCGGTCTTTTCATATTATGTGGAATCACAGCGCCGATACCAAATCGAGGCCGGGCGTAACTTTCTCAGCTAATGTAAATGCGGGAAGCAGCAGCTATAACAGCCAGGTTCCAAATGATCCTACCATAAATTTTCAAAATCAGCTAACCTCTTCAATAGCCTATTCGAAAACATGGCAGGACTTGCCTTTTAACTTAACCTTAAACGCCAATCACAATCAGAATACACTTTTAAAACAAATCAGCGTAACATTGCCCACGCTGGGTTTCAACATGCAAACAATTTATCCTTTCAGGAAAAAAGATGCAGTTGGCGAATTAAAATGGTACGAAAATATCGGAATCGGGTATCATTTAAGCGCCGGAAACCAGTTTACGTTTTATGATACTGTAAAAAATAAAAGTATATTTAAGCAAATAGCAGACACGCTGCAATGGGGCGCTCATCATTCAATTCCAATCAGTTTATCACTTCCGCCAATAGGCTTTTTTCAATTGGCTCCATCAGTAAGTTATGACGAAACGTGGTATCAAAGTAAAGTAACCCAAACCTTTGACAGAGTAAAAGACACACTTCTTACTAGCGTTCAAAAGGGATTTTATACCGCACGGCAAATGTCTTTTGGATTAAGTATCTCCACCAGGATTTTTGGAATGATTACGGCAAAAAATAAAAAAGCAAAAATCCAGGCGATACGCCACGAAATACGTCCCACTTTTGGAATTAGTTATCAGCCCAATTTTAACAGGAATAATTATTATTCTGCGGTGGTGGATTCTTTTGGAAACAAAGACATGCTGCCTTATTTTCCAAGCGGTTATAATCTCAACGGGCCTTATACTAACGGGCGTTTTGGAGGTTTTACGTTTGGCGTTGAAAATAATTTATCGATGAAAGTGCGGGACAAAAAAGATACGGGTAACGCTTTAAAAAAAGTATCTCTACTTGATGCATTTAGCGTGAACGGAAGCTATAACTTTTTTCCTGTCGATTTTCGCCATTTCTCAAACATATCGGCTGTAGCTTCTACCAATTTATTTAATAAAGTCAATTTTACGAGCAGCGCTAATTTTGACCCTTATGAAGTAACCAGCGAAGGTCGCGACACAAGTATTTTAGTGTGGAAAACAAAGCCTATCTCATTGGGAAGGCTAACGACAGCAAGCGTTTCCATATCAAGCCAGTTCCAGGGAGGAAATAAAAAAACAGGAGAAAAGGCAGGTTTAAAACCAGATGAAAAAACAGCGGAAGAACAGGCGGCACTTTCAGAAGGATACAGCCAGGATCAATACAATAGCGATTTGGCTTATATTAGAAATAATCCCGGTGAATTTGCTGATTTTAATATACCCTGGTCGGTAAATCTTTCTTATTCCCTTACCTACTCAAAACTGTTTGTTATAGGAAAAGGATTCAAAGGAACTTTTACCCAAAATTTAAATTTTGGAGGAACCATAAATATCACACCAAAATGGCAAATGGGCGTACAAGGATATTATAATGTGCAATTGGGTCAAATTGTTCCATTAACCATCACGATATCACGGGATCTGCATTGCTGGCAAATGGGGATTAACGTAACCCCGATTGGCTATAATGGAAACCGCTATTATAGTATTAGCCTCAGTCCTAAATCGCCTATTTTGAGAGATCTTAAAGTAAACAGGACCAGATCTTTCCAAAATTTATAAAAAAGAAAATTAAAATCTGCACTTTTTGTTTGTTTACTGTAAAACATTTTAATAAGATCAGCATATAGTATTTATTGTTGAACTAACTGTACTGTTATCTTTATTTGTCGCAGTTTTTTCGGAATTGGTCTCTTTTTCTTAAAAGGAACTATTAATTATAATTATGTTTGAGTTCTTTTAAGAAAGAAATATTTTTCAAATATGGAAAAAGCCTGGTATTCAAAAAAATGGATGACGGTTCTTATTCATGCCGCCGCGTGGATAGTGCTATTTTCATTGCCGGTGTTATTGCGCCAGGCGCATAACTCAGGTGAAGTTAATATGCCAAAGCCGGCGAACCCGAATGCGATGCTTATAATTACTCTCCTTAACGAGGCTTTGCTAATCGCTCTTTTTTACCTGAATGCATTGGTATTGATCCCTCGTTTTTTATATAAAAGAAACTATCTTTTTTATACTATTCTCATCGTCTTTTTTTATGTATTTTATGTAATAATTTTATGGTCTCTATGGAAGAATTTTACCAAAATGGACTTCTCTTTTGAAGGTCACCTTATAGCCAGCATTTTCATTTTACTTTTTATCCTTGCCTGCAGCACGGCTTACAAAACGATAGGTGATAAATTTACCCAGGACAGGCTGGCAAAAGAAAAAGAAACCGAACATCTTAAGACAGAATTATCTTTACTACGATCCCAGGCAAGCCCGCATTTTATGTTCAATGTATTGAATAACATGGTGGCTCTAGCTCGTAAGCAATCAGCGGAACTTGAACCATCGCTCATCAAATTTTCTTCTTTGATGCGCTACATGTTATATGAAACTGACGAAGAAAAAGTTTCCCTGGAAAGCGAAGAAGAATATCTTCAAAGTTATATCGATCTTCAGCAACAAAGATTAAGCAAGAAAGTGATTGTAACTGTCCATATGTGTAAGGGAGATCGGAATTATGAAATATACCCAATGCTGCTAATTCCTTTTGTAGAAAATGCTTTTAAACATGGAACAGGTTTTATAGAAAATCCGCGCATTGATATAGAACTAAAAGCAAACAATAATATTCTTTATTTTTGTGTCAGTAACACATACGATCCACAGTTGCAACAAATAAAAGACAAAGCCAGTGGAATAGGCCTGGCTAATGTAAGAAGAAGGCTGGATCTTTTACACCCCGGAAAATATACTCTTGACATAAAAAAGGATGATAGCGTGTTTACAGTTTCCCTTAAAATAAATCTTAACTAATGATACATTGCCTTGCAGTTGATGACGAGCCGTTAGCCTTAGAACTGCTGGAAGACAATATCAGCAAAGTTCCTTTTCTGCAGTTGGTTGCAGGCTGTGACAATGTAATGGATGCGATGAAAGTAATGCAGAATGAATCCATTGATCTTATATTTTTAGACATCCAAATGCCCGGCCTTACAGGATTACAGTTCATCGAAAGCATGACTCAAAAACCAATGATTATCCTGATAACTGCCTATAAACAATATGCTTTGCAAGGCTTCAATCTTGACGTAACAGATTACCTCGTAAAACCAGTATCGCTCGACCGTTTCATAAAAGCATGCAATAAAGCCAACCAGTTTTTTGAATTAAAATCCAATCAAAAAAATGGAAAAAGCGGTTCCGTTGTGGGATATTTT
The DNA here is from genome assembly GCA_039937075.1 of Ginsengibacter sp. Taxonomy (GTDB): domain Bacteria; phylum Bacteroidota; class Bacteroidia; order Chitinophagales; family Chitinophagaceae; genus Ginsengibacter. Next base: position 11,710 of record JBDTHD010000260.1, read on the forward strand.
TTTGTAAATGCAGATTACAGCATGCTTAAAATAAACTTTCCGGATATTATTTATATTGAAGGTTTGAAAGATTATTTAAAAATACATTTGAAGAGCGCCACGCATCCAATTGTGACGAGAATGCCGATGAAAACCATTGAGGAAGAATTACCTGCTGACCAGTTTATACGCATCCATAAATCTTATATTGTTTCAGTTTCATTTATCTCTGCAATACGAAAATCCAGCGTATTTGTTGATTCACTGGAACTTCCCCTCGGCGATACATACCGCGATGCCGTGATTGCACTCACAGGTAAAATGTGAGTTTCTATTTCCTCTTTTAAAAAAAATTACCGGTTCGTCGCAACATTTTAGCCACTCATCTCATTTGCTAAAAAAGACTCCAATCTCCTTTTAGTTTTGTGGTCAAATTAATCAATCATGAAAAAATTTCTTATAGCAATTGCGATGTTGATAACCTCACAAACTTTTGCTCAATACCCGCAGGTAATGCCTGCTTCGATAAAAAACAGTGGCCATGTTTATGGTAAAATTACAGATGCTGATGGCAAGGGTGTGGAAGGGGCTTCTGTTCTCCTACTCCACCAGGAGCTGGATGCCACTACTAAAAAAATGAAAATGATTCTGCTTGGCGGAGTGCTTACAAAAGGTAATGGCGATTTTAATTTTACTTCAGTGCCTGTTATGGGTAAGCTTCAGTTGCGCATTAGCAACAGCGGCTTTACATCTCAGCAACAAGATGTTTCTTTTAAGTCGGAAGGTGCTCCTTCTTTTGACAAAGACCTCGGTAATATCAAACTGGAAACAGACACAAAAACATTAGCTGCAATTACAATCGTCGGAAGTGCTCCCGCATTAAAAATGGACATAGATAAAAAAGTTTTTAATGTAGAAAAGAATATTGTAAGTGCCGGTGGAACTGCGGTAGATGTCATGCGCAACGTTCCTTCTGTGCAGGTGGATATTGATGGAAATGTAAAACTGAGAAACGCATCGCCACAAATTTATGTGGATGGCCACCCGACAACTTTATCCCTCGATGAAATTCCGGCTGATGCTATTCAAAGCGTGGAAGTGATTACTAATCCTTCTGCGAAATATGATGCTTCTGGCGGCGGTTCCGGCATCTTGAATATTGTTTTGAAAAAGAACAAAGCCAGTGGGTATAATGGAAACGTTTCTGCCGGAATTGATAGTCGTGGCGGAATAAACGCCGGAGCCAACTTCAACGTAAGGCAAAATAAAATCAACTTCACCGCCTCAGGAATGCTTCACCAGATGAAAGGCTATACTACCGGAACAACTGACCGTACCAACTTCGGCGACACCCTAACTAAAGTTTCCCAATCAGATATTAATAAAACCGACGGAGCATTTGTTTTTGGAAAATTAGGCCTTGATTATTATATAACCAATCGGGCAACCATTTCCCTGGGAGCAGTTAAAGTACATGGCAATTTTAATCCTAATGAAACCATTAATTCAACTACTGATAGTTTGCTTCCTTCAGGAACAACAAGCGCTCACAGCGTACGTTATACGTCGGGCACAAGGAGCTTTGATGCAAATGGACTTCAATTGGATTATGTATATAACTTTCCAAAAGACGGCGAACAACTTACCGCTAATGGCAATTATTTTTCAGGAAAAACTCCGAGCAATCAATTATACACCACCAATTACCTGGACGGCAACGACATAGCAGGCACACAATTACAACAGGTAACCAATAGCGGAAATATCAAATTCCTGACTTTGCAGTCGGATTACGCGTTACCTTTTGGAAAACAAAAGCAGTCCAAACTCGAAGCAGGTTTGAAATTTCAACAGCACAACATTCTTCAGAATAATGACAATTTAAGAGGCTCCACGTTAGATAACCTGGTTAAAATACCTGCGGCAACCAATGATTATCAAAGCACCGACAATGTATTTGCAGGATATGCGGATGTAAAAAGTACCATTAAAAATTTCGGTTACGAGTTGGGTGTGAGGGCCGAAAGCTCCAACTATAACGGCGAGCTTACCAACACAGGAGAACAATTCAGCAATAAATATCCTGTAAGCTTATTCCCTTCATTATTTCTGAGCCAGAAATTGAAAAACAAACAGGAATTGCAGTTTAGTTACACAAGGCGTATCAACCGACCCAACTTCTTCCAATTGATTCCATTTACTGATTATACGGATAGCTTAAATATTACGCGTGGCAATCCGAACCTCGTTCCTGAATTTACCAATTCATTAGAAATGAGTTATTCAAAAACATTCAAAGGTGGCAACAGCTTCCTGGGATCCATTTATTACAAACATTCTACTAATCTCATCACACGCTACCTTACACCGGGTCTCAATCCGTTTACAGGTAACGAGGACATTATCAATACTTACATTAATGCCAATTCCAGTTATTCTTACGGAGCTGAATTAACTTCTATTAATAAACTCACCAAATGGTGGGATTTGACAACGAATGTAAATGTTTACCAATCACACATTAATACTTCTAATATTCCCGGAAGTACTTCGCAAGACGCATTGGTAAGCTGGTTCGGCAAAGTGAACAGTAATTTTAAATTACCTTCAAATTTCACCGTTCAATTGTCTGGTGATTATCAAAGCAAAACGAATTTGCCAATCAATAATAGCCAGGGCGGACCAGGCGGCGGCGGTCCTTTCGGACAGGCACAGAGTTCATCTCAGGGTTATATCAGATCTATCTGGGGTACTGATATTGCGGTGAAAAAAAGCTTTCTTAAAAATAATGCGGCTTCATTGACCCTGAGCATGAGTGATATTTTCAGAACACGTATCCAGGATCAGTATTCAGTAAGTCCATATTTTGAACAGAATTACAGTCGCCTGAATAATCCTCAACTATTTCGTTTAAGCTTTGCTTATCACTTTGGCAAAATGGATGTGAATTTATTTAAACGCCAGGATACCAAAGCTGCAGGTTCGCAGGACATAATGCAAATGGCACAGTAATTTGGTTTTTTAAAGTTAGAAGGCTGCTTCAATTTCAATTGATTCAGCCTTTTTTTATGTCCGGCCTCTTGTATTCGAATGAATACAAAATTTTAATTTATTATTTTCTCAACATGTGCCAGGCGCCCATCTTTTGACATCCCTTCAACAATTATTCTAAATGCATCAGTAAAATCATTATTAAAAAAAGTCAATTTTATTTTGCCCTGACCAGGAGAAGTAGCAAGTGTGGGATTCCAATATAAAGTGGTTCGCAGATCTTTTTTATTATTATCCGTCGTACTATCATAATCCGGTGAATAGAATTCACGCACTACTGTGTATCCGCTTACCAGGCTATTATCCAAACCTTTAATCGTTGAAAGAGATTCTCCATCGTTGCCACTCCTTGTGTAAATCACAATTGCACCACCTGTTCCACTGCCAACACCTCCAACAAAACCCGGACGAAAAACTTTAATATAAGCCACGTTGGCTACCGGAATACTTGAAATCTGATCATAACTGGTCGCCATCTCATTTAGATAAATAGCTGGCCCATTTTCTCCTGCCCTATTGCGCATCCATAAAAATTTGTGTGCCCGGTTATCAAACATCAAAGAAGGAACTTTTCCTTGTATATAACTTACAATATCGGTATAGCTTGTGGCCAAAGGATCGTCCACTAAATCCAACTCCGTAGCGTTTCCTCCTTTAAAAAGCCCTGAAGTATATTTATCATTTATAACCTGCACTTTCGGTTTTATTTTCGATTTGATATTTATATTCTCTAAAACTTTTCCTTTAAAATATGGCAATTGTTCCTGCTCTTCTTTGGTCAATTGTAATTGATAACGATTAACACTATCCGAAAAATAATTATTGCTAAAAACTGTTGAATTAAAATAATTTGAAAATGGAGGAAGAATATCCGGCATGAATTTAACGGTAATATTATTCATAGTTTTTTTGCTGGCAAAATCATAAAAAATATGTGCCGTATCAAAAAGAATTAAAGAAGGATCATTAAAATATCCATCAGGTTGCACCGGTAACGTAAAAGTTTGTGATCCGGAATTCGATTGGGTAAGCATTAATATTATGTCTCCGGCTTTTTGTAATTGGGAAGGCGTAGCTCCAAAGATTTTACCCGACAAGGAAAGATAATCTGTATCTTTTTGAAATTTAATAACAGGGAATTTTCCCGCTACAAATTTTTTCCAGTCGAATCTCCGCCAGCCATGGGTAAGCATTACAAGGTCGAGCTGCTGTGAGACAGAATCACTGTTATTTGAAAAATAATACGCAGGATCAAAAACTTTTCCTTTTACATCACCGGTTAATAAAAGATGTGAAATAATATTATCGCTGGTATCAGATTCTAATTTGGAATCGGTAACTGAAACAGAAAGGTTAGCTAAAACACCATCCGGAACGGAAATCTCGATATCATTTTTTGCGCGTTTCCCAAGTCCCGTGTGCAGCACATTTATTTCAGGACGAAAAAAATAATCCTGGTTATTAACATAGGTAATTCTTTCGGCAAGTGGTTCCCACTGCTGATTAAAAACCGTGATGGTTAAAATACCGCTGGGCAATAATCCTGTTGGAATCGTTCCTTCAGCTTTTCCGTTTTCGAGTGTTTCATCAAGAGTAAATATTTTCTGCTGATACATTGTGCCCAAAATATGAATGCCTGTTAAAGAAGCGATTGAAGACGGAGCAGCGCTAACGAGGAAAATCCTGTTACTACCGGCAATGGTTACACGCAAACCAACACCGGAGCTTTTAATTTCAGGTAAGGGTGTTGTATGAGCGTTCCCATCTTCATCGGTCCAGTAAGCAGAAAACGTCTGTCCGGACTGGGGGAAAATGAAAAAATATCCCATGCCATCATGAATAATTTTAAGGCTGTCAATTTCGGAACCTTCATTATTTTTTATCACTCCTTTTATTTGAATAGGTCTCCCATATTGATCATTTACTTTAAAAGCTATTTTATTGGTAATGCCGTTAACAGCATCGCCTCCTTCAGGAAAGAAATGTAATTCGGGGATGATACTTGTTTTTGATTTCTTATTTTTTTGATCAGAAAGAATTTTTAAATCGTGATCGTATAAAAAAGCAGTATCAAAATTCAACATCCATTTTGTATACGCTTTTACATGAATAGAGTTTCCTTTATATTTTACAGGAATATCAAATTGCCCGGAAGTAGCAGCGTCTTCAACAGCGCAAACACTGTGTAATAAAATATTGCCATTCTCACCTATCCAGTCAACATACACTGTTTTGCTTTCGTCATCCGGAAACATTCCTTTCATGATATAATCTTTAAACCAAACGGTTTCGCCAGGCACATAAGAAGATTTATCATATTGCAGGTACATTTTATCCTGACCATAATCCCGGGAATATTTTACTAAAGTAGAATCAAGGTTTTGAGCAGTAGCATTTAAAATAGAAAGAACGAGGACGATTCCATAAACCAGTGGTTTCATTTAAAATCAATTTTAAAAAATGAAATAAAGGTAAATGATTAACGCTTTTAAAAGAAAATTAAGAAGCGTGCGAACTCATTTAAGAAATGCAGTAAACAAAGAAAAAAACAGGATTTCTATTTCGATTTAATATTCAGAACACAAATTGGGATTTGCTTTTTCGGCTGCTTCGATAGCTGAAAATGATGAGAGGATATCGGCTTTATTTTTTCTGACACAAATCGTATGTTCGTAATGGGCTGCCGGCTTGCCATCTGCTGCGCGAACGGTCCAGCCGTCTTTATCATTATAAACTTCTTTTCCGCCAAGATTGATCATTGGCTCAATGGCGATAACTAACCCATCTTTCAATTTACTTCCTTTTCCTCTTTTTCCATAATTAGGAACCTGGGGATCTTCATGTAATTCTCTTCCAAGACCATGACCCACTAATTCACGAACTACGCCATAACCATGCTTTCTTTCGGTATAATCCTGAATAGCAAATGCAATATCTCCAATTCGATTCCCGACAATTGCTTTTTCAATTCCCAGGTAAAGTGAATCCTTTGTAACACGAAGCAATTGCTTTACTTCAACAGAAATTTCACCTAAAGCAAAAGTATAAGCGCTATCACCATGAAAGCCATTTTTTAGCGCGCCACAATCTATCGAAACAATATCTCCGTTTTTCAACGGATCGGTAGTTGGAAAACCATGGACTACAGCATCATTTACCGAAATGCAGCATGCAAAAGGAAATCCATGGTAATGTTTAAAATTGGGAACTCCTCCGTGATCTGTGATATACTTATCGGCCAGGTCATTCAGTTCCATGGTAGAAATACCAGGCTTAATATGAGCAGCTGCATGAGCAATACTGTCATTTGTAAGAATACAGCTTTGCCTGATTAGTTCTACTTCCGCATTTGATTTATAATGAATCATGTAATTTTTATTTAAAAAAAACCCCGGCATGAATTGGCCAGGGTTTCAAAAATTATTTTATTAAAAAGGAATTAAATTCCGCCGGTAACGCCTGGAGCAGCGGTTCTTCCCTGTATGCGTCCTCCGCTCATCAAACCATCGTACTGGCGCATCAATAACTGAGTTTCGATTTGTTGTAATGTATCCAACACAACTGCAACCATAATCAATAATGACGTACCTCCGTAAAAAGTTGCAAATCCCTGGGTAACTCCCAATATTTGCATAATACCCGGAAGGATACCTACGATAGCTAATAATACTGCACCCGGTAGCGTTACTCTGTCCATTATCGTTCCAATATAGTCGGTAGTCGGCTGGCCTGGTTTTACCCCCGGAATAAATCCATTATTTCGTTTCAGATCATCCGACATCTGCTTCGGATTAAAAATTAATGAAGTATAAACGAACGTAAATCCTATGGTCATTATACTGTAAACTATCATATACACGCCATTAGTCGGCGACGTAAAATAAATCGCCCAGTTTTTTCCGGTAGTCTGGAAACCCGCAAAAATAGTTGGCAAAAACATGATCGCCTGGGCAAAGATGATTGGCATTACACCTGCAGCATTTACCTTCAAAGGTAAAAACTGGCGGGCACCTCCAAATTGCCTGTTTCCCACAATTTGTTTTGCATAATTTACCGGCACTTTCCTTACACCCTGAACTAATACAATCAAACCAAGAATAACTGCAATAAAAGCGGCAATTTCTATCAGGAATATCAATAAACCTCCACCACCGTGCGTTTGTTTAGCATAAAATTCCTGCATAAATGATTGAGGAAGACGGGCTAGAATTCCGATCATGATAATTAATGACGTTCCGTTTCCTAAACCTTTATCAGTAATCTTTTCACCAAGCCACATTACAAACATGGTACCTGAAGTAAGAAGAAAAACAGTTGATACCCAGAAGTAGGGTTTGAAAGCCTGCAACAAAGCGCCGCCGCTGGAAGATTCGAGAAAACCTATATAAGCCGCTGCCTGGAATGCGGTAACAATTACTGTCAAGTAGCGTGTCCATTGATTAATTTTTTTCTGACCGCTTTCGCCTTCTTTCTGCACTTTTGCAATTTGCGGAACCAACACCGTTACCAACTGCATAAAAATAGATGCAGAAATATAAGGCATGATACCAAGAGCAAAAACTGAAGCTTTGGCAAAAGCTCCGCCGACAAAAGCATTTAAAAGACCGAGCATACCGCCTTGAGTGCTACTTTCAAGATTAGCCAGTTTATTCGGGTCAATTCCGGGAAGAACAATAAAAGAACCTACCCTGTAAACGAAAATGAGCCCTAAAGTAACGAGAATTTTGGTTCTCAGCTCTTCAATGGTCCAGATGTTTTTTAGTGTTGTGATGAATTTCTTCACAGAATTATAAAGATTTAGTTATTTGCAATTAATGATTGGATTGCAAATATCAATTAATTATTTTATTATTTCCAAAGAACCTCCAGCAGATTCAATAGCTCCTTTTGCTTTTTCGCTTACTGCATTCACTTTAAAAGGGATTTTGGATTTCAATACGCCATTCCCTAAAATTTTCACTCTATCATATTGAGCGATAAGATTATTGATATAGAGAGTCTCTGGTGTAAATTCTTTCAGCTCATGTTTTTCAATTAACTGATCAATTTGTCCCAAATTAAAAACTTTATATTCTATGCGGTTGTTATTTTTAAAGCCGCGTTTTGGCAACCTTCTTTGTATCGGCATCTGGCCACCTTCGTGAGCCATTTTAATTTTGTAACCAGCGCGGCTTTGTCCACCTTTATTACCTTTGGTAGAAGTTCCACCTTTACCCGAAGCTTCTCCGCGGCCCAGTCTTTTAATTTTGTGCGTAGCGCCTTTTGCAGGCTTTAAACTTTCTAATTTCATCGTACTTTTTTTTACTTAACGCCCCAGGTACCCGGAGCTCGCTTTTAAAATTATATTAATGCAAAAAAGAAAAACCGGTTACGCCAGTTCTTCAACTTTTACTAAATGATCCACTTTTTTTACCATCCCAAGAATTTGGGGCGTCGCTTCCACTTCTTTAGTCGCATGAAGCTTATTAAGCCCTAATGCTTTCAAAGTAAGTTTCTGTCTTTCCGAACGATCTATTCCACTTTTTACCTGCGTAATTTTAATCTTTTTCATGATTGATACTGCTTAATGCTGAACTCTTAAATTTTATTATCCGTTAAAAACTTTCTTTAAAGAAATGTTGCGTGTCTTAGCAACACTGGTTGGTTCTCTTAACATAGTCAATGCTTTTACAGTTGCTTTTACCACGTTATGAGGGTTAGCAGACCCAAGTGATTTTGCCAACACATCAGTAATCCCTGCACTCTCCAAAACAGCACGCATACTACCTCCTGCAATTACACCCGTACCTGCGGCAGCCGGTTTGATAAGTACTTTTGCAGCTCCATCTTTACACCATTGTTCGTGCGGAATTGTACCATGTAAAAGAGGGATTTTTATCAGGTTTTTCTTAGCGTCATCTATTCCTTTTAAAATAGCTTCCTGCACTTCCTTTGCTTTTCCTAAACCATGACCAACCACTCCGTTCCCATTTCCAACTACTACAATTGCGGAAAAACTGAATGCTCTTCCACCTTTTGTAGTTTTTACTACACGATTTATGGATACCACTTTCTCTTTCAATTCAAGATCAGCGCCTTTAATTCTCTGTGTATTTGATTGCAACATTATAATTGTTTATAAATTTTATCTTTAACTTTTGCCAGGAATTTATATTTTAAAATTCCAAACCACCTTCCCTTGCACCTTCGGCCACTGCTTTTATGCGGCCATGATACAAGTAACCACTTCTATCGAAAACTACTTTCTTGATTCCCAGGTCCTGAGATTTTTTTGCAATTGCTTCTCCCACCATCTTGCTGGTATCTACCTTATTCCCTTTTTGAGCAGCAATATCTTTTTGACGTGAAGATGCCGCGGCAATTGTAGTTCCATTTGCATCGTCAATAAGCTGAACATAAATATCTTTATTGCTTCTGAAAACACTAAGACGAGGCTTTTCAGAACTTCCGCTTATTTTTTTACGAATGCGGTATCTTATCTTTTGACGTGCACTTACTTTTGAGTTCATTTTTATTCTATTTTATATTCCGATACTGCCGGAAAATTTTGTTTATCATTTTTACAAAGTAGAAATCCTGAATATTTGTCGGTTTACTGGAAAAAGCAAACGAAACAAAATCAATTCTACTTACCAGCTGCTTTACCTGCTTTTCTGCGTAATACTTCACCTTCAAACTTAACACCCTTTCCTTTGTAGGGTTCAGGCTTGCGAAGGCTGCGAATCTTTGCTGCCACCGCGCCCAGCAATTGCTTATCCACACTTGTTAATATTATTTTAGGATTTTTACCTTTTTCCTGGGCTGTAGCTACTGTTAATTCTTTTGGTATTTCCACAATGATATTATGAGAATATCCTAACGATAAGTCCAAAAGGTTACCCTGGCTTAAAGCTTTAAACCCCACACCCACCAATTCTAAAGTTTTAGAATATCCTTCAGAAACACCCACTACCATATTATGAACCAAAGCGCGGTATAGTCCGTGCATTGCTTTGTGTCTTATCTGATCAGTCGGACGGACAAATTCAATTTTATCGTCCTTTACTTCCACTTTAATATCAGGGTTAATTGCCTGTTTTAATTCGCCCTTCGGTCCTTTAACAGTAATTACATTATCTGAACCCACATTTACACTTACACCTTTGGTAATTGTAACAGGATTTTTTCCAATTCTAGACATAGCCGGTTTATTTATTTTTATTTTTAATCAGGTAGTGTTCAGCCACGACTAAGGCTTAATTATCTTCCTGTATATTTTTATTTATTCTTATCTGAACTTCTCAACACAAATCTTATTGCAACGTACAAAGCCAAAAAGACTACAATTACTTTTACAAAAGAATTCATTCTTTAGTAGATGTTACACAATACTTCTCCACCCACGTTTTGAGCTTTTGCCTCTTTGTCTGTCATTACGCCTTTTGATGTGGAAATGATTGAAATACCTAAACCATTTTTTACTCTTTTAAAATCGCCTGGCTTTGAATAGGTACGCAAACCGGGACGGCTTACTCTTTGAAGACTTTCAATTGCAGGTATCTTTGATTGAGGATCGTATTTCAAAGCTATTTTAATAACACCTTGTTTTGAATCGTCTTCAAATTTATATTTTAAAATATAACCTTGGGCGTATAATATTTCAGTGATGCGCTTTTTTAAATTGCTTGCAGGAATTTCAACTAACCTGTGAGTTGCCATTTGCGCGTTGCGGATTCTTGTTAAATAATCTGCTATAGGATCAGTAACCATTGTTTATTTTTCTTTTTATAATTGTTATTTACAATGCGATATCCGTTGATACCATTTATATTTTGCTGAAAACTTTTACCAGCTTGCTTTTTTAACTCCCGGAATTTTTCCTTCTAAAGCCATATCGCGAAACATATTCCTGGAAAGTCCGAAATGTCTCATATAACCTCTGGGACGGCCGGTAAGCTGGCACCTGTTTTTAAGACGCACAGGAGACGCATTTTTTGGCAAGAGGTCTAATCCTCTGTAATCTCCGGCATCTTTTAACGCCTTTCTTTTTTCAGCATATTTCTCAACCGTTTTTTCACGCTTTCTTTGCCTTGCTTTAACAGACTCTTTAGCCATAATTTATCTTAATTAAAAGTTTTTATTTTTTTACGTTTTTAAATGGCATGCCCAATTCTTTCAACAGTTCAAATGCTTCTTCATTGGTATTTGCTGTTGTTACAAAAGTGATATCAAGGCCAGTGATTTTATTAACTTTATCAATATCAATTTCAGGAAAAATGATTTGCTCAGTTACACCTAAAGTGTAATTACCGCGGCCATCAAAAGATTTGTCATTGATTCCTTTAAAATCACGCACACGTGGTAACGATACAGAAACAAGACGATCTAAGAATTCATACATGGTTACGCCGCGTAAAGTAACTTTAGCACCGATTGGCATATTTTTACGCAATTTGAAATTAGAAATGTCTTTCTTAGACATTGTTGCCACTGCTTTTTGACCCGTTATGGTTGTCAATTCTTCAATAGAAATATCTATCAATTTCTTGTCAGCCACGGCGCCATTCACGCCACGATTGATACAAACTTTTTCAAGCCTGGGAGCCTGCATCACGGTTTTGTAAGAAAATCTTTTCATCAATGCGGGCACAACTTCTTTTTTGTACTTTTCCTGAAGTCTCGGAGTATATTTTTCGGTACTCATTATTTAATTACCTCCCCTGATTTTTTTGCTGTTCTAACTAATTTTCCGTCTTCTCTTGTTCTGCTAATTTTTGAATGAGCATGAGACTTTGAATCCCAAAGCATCACGTTCGATATAGCGATTGGTGCTTCTATTTTCATTATTCCACCTTTGGTATTTTGCGCAGATGGCTTGGTGTGTTTAGTAACGATATTTACACCTTCTACCAATACGCGGCTCTTTTCTGTTATCACTTCCAACACAGTGCGCGGCTTCTTAAGGTCTTTATCATTTCCGGTGATTACCACTACGGAATCGCCTTTTTTTATGTTGAACTTTGGTTTAAATCTTGTCTTCATTTTTGACAACTATTTGTCTTGATTAATTACTTATTAAATACCCTTTTTTTAAAGGGGTGCAAAGATAC
>JBDTHD010000261.1:0-16436 GCA_039937075.1 Ginsengibacter sp.
TTTTTTACACACTTTATTCCTGTTAACGGCAATTGGCAATTTTTTAATAATTTAGATTCACCCTTGGAGTTAGTATGCATCATAGCTACAATAATATTTTTTGCGCTTGCTACCAAATCCATCGCACCTCCCATCCCTTTTACCAATTTGCCGGGAATTTTCCAACTGGCGATATCACCATTTTCGCTAACTTCCATTGCACCTAATACGGTGAGATCAACTTTACCGGCACGTATCATTCCGAAGCTCATAGCACTGTCAAAAAATGAAGAACCAGGTAACGTGGTGATGGTTTGCTTTCCGGCATTTATCAAGTCCGCATCCTCTTCTCCTGAGACTGGAAATGGTCCCATCCCGAGCAATCCATTTTCTGATTGCAATGTAACATTGATTCCCTCGGGAATATAATTAGCTACAAGGGTAGGAATGCCAATTCCCAGGTTTACATAAAACCCATCTTCTAATTCTTTTGCAATTCTCTGCGCGATTTGATTTTTATCTAACATAATTACTATGAAAATTTAAAGCAAGGAGTAGGTTTCTCTTAATGCACGAAAATTATTTTAGCATTTACTAATTTGCTAATTTTCTCACCGTCCTTTGTTCAATCCTTTTTTCATAAACATTTCCTTTAAAAATACGATGAACATAAATGCCAGGCGTATGAACTTCGTTGGGATTTATTTCACCCACTTCTACCAATTCTTCCACTTCGGCGATGGTAATTTTTCCAGCCATAGCCATCATGGGATTAAAATTTCTTGCCGTTTCTTTATAAATTAAATTCCCAGCTGTATCACCTTTCCATGCTTTTACCAAAGCAAAATCAGCGTCGAAGGCATATTCCATTAAATATTCTTTTCCGTTAAATATGCGGGATTCTTTCCCTTCAGCTACTTCTGTACCAACGCCCGCGGGAGTATAAATGGCGGGCATTCCATATCCTGAAGCCATACACCTTGTAGCTAAGGTTCCCTGAGGTATCAATTCTACTTCAAGTTCGCCATTTAATAATTGCCTTTCAAATTCAGCATTTTCGCCCACATAAGAGGCTATCATTTTCTTTACTTGCTTTTTCTTTAATAACAATCCAATTCCAAAATCATCTACTCCTGCATTGTTAGAGATACAGGTCAGCCCACTTATTTCTTTTTTGACTAAAGCCATGATACAGTTTTCAGGAATTCCGCACAACCCAAACCCTCCAAGCATTATAGTACTTCCATTCGAAATATCTTTTATTGCTTCCTCCGCATTATCATAAACTTTTTTCATTATTTTAATTTTACTGAGGATGGCCTAAAAGCTTTGCCTTTCTTTTTAACGAGGTGTCGTGCTGACGTTGCTTTTGAATATAAATGCTATCAAAGATAAGCTTTAATTTATCGGGATGTCGCAGATACCAATTGTAACTCCTTGCAAAATTTGCGGAATCTGTTTTGTGAATTTGAAATGCTTTTGTAGATAATATTTTTATTTCTATCGCCACATCAAGAGTCGAATCTTTCAACGCAGTTTCGCTGGCAAGTGTTTGTGCTCTCATTACATCCCACAAAATACCCTGCATTTCTTTAGGTTTTATAATATTAGAAGGACGTTTATTAGCTGAATAACAAGACACGAGCACTATAGAAATAAAAAGAAAGATACAGGTCTTCATCATTTTAATTGATCTTCATATTTTGTTGCTGAAGAAACATCCAGGCGTTTTAAATAATCCAACGCTTTGGCTTTATCTGCAGGATTTGCTTTTGAAAAAACCTGAATTAATTCCTGAGTTTTTGCCTGGAAGAAAAACTGAAGAATCATCGTGTTGGAATTTTCAGTATTAAAGGTATTTAGTAAGGACAATACATTTAATATATTCATACGGGCCTGCGCTTCCTGGTCATATAATTTATCCATGCCTAACCGATAATAATCATAAATAGCATCATGAAAAATAGTGTATTTGCTGTTCAACAAATTTTCCGCTAACCAATACCTGTTCCTGGTCCCGTCAAAAGCTTTCCACCCGGAAATATTTCTTCCTTCAGGGGCGTTATTCACAATATTCTGCGCTTTTAAAAAATAGGAATTGCCTCCTTTAGAAGAAAACGAATCATAGTCAAAACCAAGAACCATATCAATCCAATAAGCAAACACAGCAGTAAGATTAGAAACCTGGGGATCAGGACCCGAAACGCGGTTATCATTGAAATCCAATTGCTGAAACTGAACGTATTTAAAAGTAAAATCATTGTCCTGGTAATTTATAACAGGCGAAATATAGGAAGAATTAAAAACTGGTCTTCCGGATTGAATAATCAATGAAGCTGTATAAACGTTTGGCTCACTTCCATTTGTAAGATTCAACAAAAAACTACAGTCAATCTTTTCATTGGTTCCATAAGTATCAGAAGTCCATTTTGTGTTATTTACAAAATTGGTAAGGGCAGTTTCGAGGGTAGTAAATGTTTGTTTATCAACGCTGTTATTTACCCGGTTGCTTACCACATTTACTCTTGCTTTTAGTTCCTGCGCATTTGTGCTGATACAGAAAAAGCATAATAAAAAAAACAAGGAAATTTTATACATTTTTATATTTAATAATTGTGTTTATAATGTCGGCAGCAACTTCTTTTTTCGTTTGCAGCGGGAACTTATATTCTTTTTTATTTTTATCAAAAATAGTAATCTTGTTGGTGTCAATTCCAAAACCCGCTCCCGTATCATTCATCGAATTTAATACAATAAGGTCAGCATTTTTTTGAGTTAACTTTTTTATTGCATTATCTTTTTCATTGCTAGTTTCCAAGGCAAAACCCACTAATATTTGTTTTGAAGTTTTTAATTTCCCCGCTGCCAAAAGAATATCTTTTGTCTTTATTAATTCAATTGAAAATTCGTCTGAACTCTTTTTTATTTTTTGCTTGCTTTTGTTCTTGGGTGAATAATCTGCAACCGCCGCCGCCATAATTATTATATCAAAATCCCCAAAATTTTTCATACAAGCGTTATACATTTCTTCGGCAGTAACGACTTTTTCTATTTTTATATTCTCATCAACTTTTATATCTGATGGTCCTAAAACCAATTGGACATCTGCTCCGCGACGATATAGTTCTTCAGCAATAGCAATTCCCATTTTACCACTTGAATGATTGCTTATAAAACGCACAGGGTCTAATGATTCGTGTGTTGGGCCCGCTGTTACCAAAGCTTTAATTCCTTTTAAGTCAGTTTTTTTTTTAAAGAACTGTGTAAGAAATTGTATCATTTCTTCAGGCTCGGCCATTCTCCCTTCGCCGTTTAGCCCGCTTGCGAGTTCGCCTTTATTAACAGGGAGAAAAACATTTCCATAGTTTTTTAAAGTTTCTATATTTTTTCGTGTGGCCTGGTGACGCCACATATCTTCATCCATTGCGGGTGCAATCAATACCGGTGTCGTTGAAGATAAATATACTGCGAGTAAAAGATTATCACAAATTCCATTGGCCATTTTTGCAATCGTATTGCACGACGCGGGCGCAATAATCATTGCATCAGCCCACCGCCCAAGCATTACATGATTTGCCCAGGTTTCTTCATCAAAAAGATTTGATAGAACTTTGTTTTTCGAAATTGTAGAAAATGTAAGCGCTGACACAAAATCTTTAGCGCCATCCGTTATAATGACTTTTACCTCTGCGCCGGCTTTCACCAGTAAACGAACAAAAAACACAGATTTATACGCGGCAATACTACCTGTGATGCATAATAAAATTTTTTTCCCCTTAAGCACTTTTATATTTTACGTGGAAAGATACTATAAATTAAAAACGGCCGAATTAACTACCATTAAAATTATCATTTTAAATGAAAAATAAAAGCGAAAAATCTGCCGACAGGAATGGATAATAAAACGGTTATAAATGTTCTCCTACCCTTTTATCAAAATAAATTCTGCGTTTATGCCCGATTTTTATTTTCCTCATATCCTTATGCATCGGGTTTATTACATAATTAATTTCCTCTGGCATTAACACACAAGGGACAGCGAGCAATAAACTTGTTTTATTTCTCAGAAATTTATCGCCAAGCGCTTTTGTGAAAGGCCGTGTATCCGGCGCATCCCAAAAACCGGGTAAAGAAGATAATAAAATTTCTTCTGCTACTAAATTGTCCGGCACAGATAAAGTTATCAATTGATAATTCTTGGAATCTAACATTTTTGCCGGAGTGTGGGCCAGCGTTTCTAGTAAAGCCATAGAACGTGTCATTGATGTGTACAAAGCAAATAACCCTTCACTGTTCCAACGTCCGCCAAAAAGCCTTGAGCCGTTTCCTGATAAGTCATCAGCAAATTGTTCTTGTGTTATGCGGTATAGCTCCATTAAAAAAAATATTTATGAATAGACACCTTGCTCTAAACGGCCGAGTATTTTAGTAACCATCTGGATACCAAATGACGTGTCTAAAAAATGAAGTGGCGTTTTATCACCAAGAGAAATAAGAGGGCTATGCAGCCATTCGGTAAAAGATTCTTTATCCCCTATTACTTCGATACCACGCTGAGCAAAAGCTGCCAATTCTAAAACTTTTTCTGTTTTCAATGTGTCAAGTAGCTCGTCTTCATCTTTCCTTTGAATATTGCGATAAGAAGAGTGCAATAGCATGCTCATCGTTTCCATAGTGATACCAAGATAATCTGCAAGTGATTTTAAAGTAGATTTTTTAACGCCACTTCGCGAAAGATCTATTAAATCAAATGCCCCTCCCAATGATTTTTTTACGACCTTATTTCCTCCTAAAATCACGCGTAATGTTTCATATGGAAAAGCGACTTCTTCCACAAAAGAGGGAATATCTGCTTGAGTTGAATAAAGTTTTATTTTTTTGGATTGATTTTCCATTTATGTTATTTCACCAAATTTACGACATTTTGTTTAAAAAAGAACCTTTTTGTCACTTTTATTTTATAGGCTAAAAAGTAGCTTTTTCTCAAGGAATTTTAATCGGGAAAATAATTTACCATAAAGAGTAAAAAATTACAATCCTTGTGGCATTTCGTTTTTCTGCCTATATTTTGAGAGGGAAGGATCCATCTCAATAGCGTGGTCACAAATTTTCTGTCCTTTTTCTTTTTGCCCTAATTTCTGGAAAGTCATTCCTGCCATATATAAAGTGGTTGCGTCCTTAGGATCAAGGTTTAATATTTTTGTAAAATAATCTAATGCTTCTTTGTAGTTTTTGGTATCATACATCGCATGGGCCATATTATTGAGCAATTCCTTATTATTGGGTTTTCGCTCCATTACTATGTTTAAAGTTTTGATGCCATTATCAGTATCTCCTGAATATAATTGTGCAAATCCATAGTTTTCATAATAATCATTGGACTTATAATATCCCTGATTGCCGGCTAAATCGAAATATTTCAGGCTATTTTTAAAATCATTTTGATTGTAGTAAATTAATCCTAATTCATAAAGCCACTGGTTTCTGGTTGGGTCTAATTCAACCGCTTTTTGATATTGTGAAATAGCATTTTTTTCGTTTTCCAATTCGAGATAAACCCTTCCCAAAGTATAGGCCGCTTCTGCATCTTTGTCATTTTTAGCTAGAGCATCTTTTAAATATTTCTCCGCTTTTCCATAATCTTCCATGTTGTAATAGCTCATTCCGAGAATACGTGAAGCGTTGTCACACGAACTGCATTTTTGCGCAAAATCTATTGCTTTTTGAAATTGATGGTTATTAAAAGATAACGTAGTGAGTTGACTAATCACGCTCATATTTTTGGGATCCAGTTCATAAGCTTTATTAAAACTTTCCTGCGCCTTGGTAATCACTCGCATTGAAAGGTTTGCTTCGCCGCTACCAATGTAGGCTTCTGTAAAATTTGGATTAAAGTCAATCGCTTTGGCAAAATCTTTAGCCGCAATAGCGTACAACCTTGCAGCATTTTCTTTAATGCCTTTATTATAATAAAAAGTAGCGCTGTCTGTATTTTGAGAAAATGAGAATTGATGAGTTAAGCAAGCTGCTATAAAAATTATGAAGTTTTTCATTTTAAACGAATTGGAAAAAAATATCACTACTGAAGTACTATTGCACTTAACGCCGGAAGATTGAGGTTTATTTCAACTTCATTATTTTTTTTATCTAAAACTTCAGTCTTAATTTCCTGGTTAGAAAATTTGCCGGTGCCCCAATACTTCCCATCATCGCTACAAAAGATTTGTTTCCACTCAGTCTTCCCATGAACCTTGATTTTCCAATCGTATCTTTCAACCGGTGTCATATTAAAAACAACCAATAGATCCTCATTAGTCTTTTTACCTTTTCGCATATAGGACATCACACATTCATCCCTGTGATTCAGGTCTATCCATTCAAAGCCTTTTTTATCAAATTGATATTCATAAAATGCGGGCTGCGAAGTAAATAAATTATTAAGGTCTTTAAAAAATAATTTCAGTTTTTGATGAGATTCGTATCTCAATAAATTCCAGTCAAGTTCTGTGTGATAATTCCATTCACTTGTTTGTCCAAACTCATTTCCCATAAAGAGTAATTTTCCTCCCGGATGTGTGTACATATAACAATATAAAACACGAAGGTTGGCAAATTTCTGCCAGTCATCACCGGGCATTTTATAAATCATAGGCGATTTCCCATGTACTACTTCATCGTGGCTTAATGGCAGAATAAAATTCTCATCATAATAATAAGCCATACTAAAAGAAAATTTATTTTGAAAATCTTTACGGTATAAAGGATCAATATTAAAATAATCCAGCGTATCGTGCATCCAACCCATCATCCATTTCATGCCAAATCCCAAACCACCGGTAGTCGTAAGCTCTGTAATGCCCGGCCAGTCAGTCGCTTCTTCAGCAATCATTTGAACATCCGGAAAATCACGATATACCATTTCATTTAAACTTTTTATAAATGCAATGGCTTCTATATTCCCATTACCACCAAATTCATTTTTTTCCCATTCTCCTTCTTCTCTTGAATAATCAAGTCTCAATATTGAACTAACTGCATCTACACGCATGCCGTCAATGTGATACATGTCAAACCAATACCTTGCATTACTAATTAAGAAAGATCTCACCTCTCCCCTCGCATAATTAAAAATATAAGAATTCCAATCAGGATGAAACCCTTTTCTCATATCGGCATATTCGTAAGTATGATTTCCGTCAAACTTATATAAACCATGGGCATCATTGGGAAAATGTGACGGAACCCAGTCAAGGATTACACCAATATTTTCTTTATGAAATGCCTCTATCAAACGCATAAAATCTTCGGGTATGCCAAACCGTGATGTTGGCGCAAAATACCCGCAGCCCTGGTAACCCCAGCTTCCGTCAAACGGGAATTCCATTACAGGCATTAATTCGACATGCGTAAAGCCCATTTCTTTCACATAGGGAACCAATAATTTAGCAATTTGGTCGTAAGAATTAAAAGAGTCTTCATCATAAGGATTCGGCTTCATCCAGCTACCAAGATGCACTTCATAAATACTCCATGGCGCGTCAAGTGCATTGTTCTTTTTACGTTTATGCATCCACGTTGCATCGTTCCATTCATAATGAATATTTTTTGTCTTTGATGCAGTTAACGGACGTGTTTCCCAGTGATTTGCAAATGGGTCGCCTTTATATAAATGAGCGCCTTCAAATCCAATGATATAATATTTATAATTTTCAAATTCTTTTAAATCAGGTATAAAACCTTCCCAAATACCGGAATGATCAAGACGTACAAACAGTGGATGTGCGCCAGTATCCCAATTATTAAAATCACCCACAACGCTAATATAAGTAGCGTTAGGCGCCCAAACTGCAAAATAATATCCTTCCTTGGCCAAAACACTTATCGGATGCGAACCAAAAAATTTATACAAATTATAATTAGTTCCGTTTTGAAAATTAGAAATTTCTTCGTCGTCTAACAACGAATAATTCCAAACCGCTTTCGTAGAATCAACAAAATTTTCTTGTTCGTAAGGAGTTTTTCTTATGGCCATAATGCAATTTACAATTAAAGGTGACTTTTATTTATGGAAAAAAATCATTTTTGATTCTAATTAATAAGTGTATCAATTAACCTTTTAAATATATGGTTAACATAATTTTATGATTTCACGAACATTTTTACTCCTTACTTTTAAACGTATTTGACAATCATTTATACCCAAAAACTAATGCCGAAGATTATTTTTTATTCGCTCTTGTTTTTTTTAGCACCTCATGTCGCAATCTGCCAAAACTCCGGCATAAAAGGAAAGTTGACAGATTCTTCCTCCAATCTAATACCTGTTAATGCGGTAATTTCGTTGTTACGACAAAAAGATTCTGTATTGGTAAAATTTACAAGAAGTGATAAAAATGGAAATTTTCAGTTAAACCAATTAGACTCAGGAAAATATATTGTCTTGATTTCTTATCCTAAATACGGAGATTATGTGGATAAGTTTGACTTAAAACCAGCTCAGACTTATGATTTCAAAACCGTTTATCTTACTCAAAAAGCAAAACTCTTAGAAGCAATTATCATTCGACAGTCGGCGGTGAGGATCAAGGGCGATACGACTGAATTCACGGCAGATAGTTTTCATGTAAAACCAAACGCGACGGTTGAAGATCTTTTAAAAGAACTCCCGGGAATACAGGTGGATAAAGACGGTAAGATAACTGCACAAGGGCAACAGGTTCAAAAAATATTAGTTGATGGGGAAGAATTTTTTAGTGATGACCCTACGGTGGCCACCAGAAATTTAAGAGCCGATGCTATATCAAAAGTACAGGTGTTTGATAAGAAAAGTGACCAGGCCGAATTTACGGGAATTGATGATGGGCAAACTACCAAAACCTTAAATTTAAAATTAAAGGATAATGCCAAGCATGGCTATTTTGGCAAACTTTCAGCGGGCGCGCTGGATAAATATTATAACGGGCAGGCCCTGATAAATGCTTTTAAAAAGAAACGCCAGCTCGCTGCTTTCGCAATTACCAGCAGTACCGATGCCACAGGATTAAACTGGCAGGATTCACGCAGTTACGGGTTTAGTAGCGATAACGTTGTTGTAGATGGTGGAGGGATTACTGTTTATTCCAATAATAGCGATGACCTGGGAACGCAAAGTTTTTATGGACAAGGATTACCTGAAAGCGTAAAAGCAGGACTTCATTTTTCCAATAAATGGGACGATGATAAATACAACGCTGGTGGAAATTATCTTTTTAATAAACTGGACGTTCACAGCGCGGGAAATACTTATACGCAAAATATTTTGCTGGATTCCGTTTATTATAATCGCGAATCTCAAGATACTCATTCAGATAAAATGAGGCATGCATTATCAGGAATGACAGAAATACAATTGGATTCTTCTTCATCGGTAAAAATTACGGCAAATGGATATACAGGGAGTAACCAGTCAAGCAGTGCATATCAATCCCAGGCTTTGGATGAAAACAATAAACTGGTAAATAGCAGCACGCGTGCTACTTCCAGTAAAGGTGATAATAGTGGAGTTCAAGCCTCGGCCATTTACAGGAAAAAATTTAAGAAGAAAGGAAGAACACTTTCTGTAAATTTTAGTGAAACCTACACTGATGTTTCCAGCAACGGATTTTTAAATAATGTGTCCAGTTTCTATAATGCTTCGGGCACAGTTTTTCAAAGAGATTCAACAGATCAAAATAAAATAAATGGAAACAACTCAAACGTAGCAGGTGTTAAAGCTACTTATACAGAACCTCTTTCGAAAAAATCCTATTTAGAAGTAAATTATTCATTTTATAATAATAACAGCACTCAAAAAAGATTGAGCTATGATAGAGACCTGACGGGTAAATATTCTATGTTGGTTGATTCTTTAAGCAACGACTTCAAGTATATTTATAATACCAATAGTGGAGGTTTAAATTATCGTTACAACGAGAAAAAATTTAATTTTTCTTTTGGCGGAAACATTGCGAACACAGCGTTTCAGCAATCGGATTTGGTTAAAGACACTTCAAGAAATTACAGTTACTACAATCTCTTTCCCCGCGCTAATTTTAATTATAAATTTAATGCCTACAGCGGTCTAAGATTTAATTATAATGGTAGCACACAGCAACCAACCATTGACCAATTGCAACCATTAAAAAATAATGATGATCCACTAAATGTTGTAATAGGAAATCCTAACCTGAGGCAGGAATTTCAAAATAGTTTTAACCTGAGTTTTAATAACTATAAAGTTTTTACGCAACGTTCAATTTACGTGGGAACCTACTTCACCTTTACCGACCACGCAATCAGTAGTGGTTATACAATTGATAATTTAGGAAAGCGAACTACACAGTACCTTAATGTAAATGGAAATTACTCCGGAAGTTTTTACATGGGTTACAATATCCAAATTCCGAAAACTAAAATCAGCGTTTTCTTTTATCCACAAGGGAACATTTCAAGAAATACCAACTTTGTAAATGGATTAAAAAATCTGACCAGCAGCAGCAGTTTCAGCGGACAAACTGGTTTGAGAACTTACAAAAAAGACAAGTATCAATTTAATATTTCAGCAACGCCCTCTTACAATATTTCTAAGTCAAGCATTAGTTCTGTTGCAAGCACCAATTATTGGACTTATGATTATTCTGCTGATGGTAACTACACTTTGCCATGGAAGTTAGAAGTCGGGACTGACGTTGATTATAATGTAAGGCAAAAATTAAATGCTTTTGATGTAAACACGGATGTGATATTGTGGAACGCTTACCTGGAAAAGAAATTTCTAAAAAGTGAAGCGCTCACATTACGGTTTAGCATACACGATATTTTAAATCAAAATAAAGGGTACGACAGAACAGTTCAGCCTTTTGCTATTGTCGAAAAACATTACCTTACTTATCAGCGATATGGCCTGGTAACTTTAACCTGGAATTTTAAAAACAAAGGAGGCGCAGGTGCACCAAAATCATTCTTTTAAATTATAAAAAAAATGAAAAAAATCGTTATAATATTAATCGTTCTGTCTTTTTCAAAAACAATATTTGCCCAACCCGTTTTTATTTCAAAAGGAAAAATTGAATTTGAAAGGCGTACTAATATCTGGATTCAATTAGAAGGAAGTTTTGCCGAAGAATTAAAAAAATCAGTACCTGAATACAAAACAAGTTATTTCGATTATGAATTTGACGCAAACAAATCCATTTATAAACCGGGACGCGAATCAAATGACAAAGCCACACCATTTTTTAGCTCTCCTGCAAATGATAATATAGTTTACAGCGACTTTAAAACCGACAAATACGTAGCTGAGAAACATGTTTTTGAAAAAACTTTTTTGATAGAAGACAGCCTGAGAAACGCGAAATGGAAAATCAAAAATGACTTCCGCGAGATAGCAGGATTTAATTGCAGAAGAGCCACTACGATTATCATGGATTCTGTTTTCGTAGTAGCATTTTATACAGATGAAATCACTGTTCCCGGCGGCCCAGAAAGCTTCAACGGCTTGCCGGGTGTCATTTTAGGTCTCGTAATTAATCGTGTGCATACCACATGGTATGCTACAAAAGTAGAAGCCAATTCAGCAGATGAAAAGGAAATAACGCCACCTTCTTCGTCCAGAGCCAAAAAAATAGGCGAAACTCAATTAAAAGAAGAATTAAAAAAATTAATGTCCGATTGGGGCAAATATGGCCAACGAAATATGTGGAACATTATGATTTAAAACTTAAGCGCGTACCTGATATAGTAAACCAACAAATAATGAAGATTTTTATTTCTCCAGTTCCCAAACACCACTCTCCATCGGCATCAAAGAAAAATCTTCAAGTGGTAATGTTTCGCCCGTAATAATATTTTTCATCTTCGTAAAACCATTTGTTCTTTCGTAATAATATTTTACATCTACTTTTTCTTCCTTCTTTGAAGTATTTAAAATCGTCATAATTGTTTGTTTACTGTCGTACCTGAAATACACATAAAGCCCTCCTTTCTTGGGCTCATATTGCATCATCTTTCCGGAAGTAATTGCGGAAGAATTTTTTCTGAAATTGGCAAGCTTTGCAATGTAGTTCCAAATCGAATCTTCTTTTGCAGTTCTTCCTGCAACAGTAAATTTATTTAGAGAATCTGAAGTCCAGCCTCCCGGGAAATCCAAACGTACATGGCCATCATTTGGAGTAGTAAAACCCTGCATGCCTATTTCATCGCCGTAATAAAGTTGCGGAATTCCTCTGCACGTTAAAAGCCAAGCCAGCGCTGCTTTATACTTCAACATATCTGTTCCAACTACAGAATAAAATCTTGACAAATCGTGATTGTCTAAAAATATAACATTGCGCATCGGATCTTTATAAACAAAATCCTGCGCGAGCGTTGTATATAGTTCATTCACACCATCGGTCCAGCCAAAATCTTTTGTCATTGCATCCGTAATACCCCACAATGTTTGAAAGTCAGCCGGCGCCTGCAAATTACTTTTGTAAGGAATGTTGAAATGATTTTGAACAAAATAACTTTGATTCAAAACGCCATGAACCCAGGTTTCTCCAACCATGGTAATCTTCGGGTATTCGTCGATCAACGCTTGGTTACAACGGTTCATAAAATCAAGATTGTTGTATATGTACGTGTCAATGCGCCAACCGTCAATTCCAAATTCTTCTACGGTCCATAACGCATGTTGAATTAAAAAATTAGTTACGAAAGGATTTTCCTGGTTCAGGTCGGGCATTGAAGGAACAAACCAACCGTTTGACATTATCTTTCTTTCCTCTTCGCTGGCATAAGGATCAAAAAGCACCTGGTCTTTGTAATTGGTATTGGTATAATCCGGCCATTGATGCAACCAGGTTTTCATCGGCGGATCGAGCACTGTGAAATGATAACTCCCGACATGGTTATAAACCGCATCCTGGATAATTTTCATATTTTTTGCATGCGCAGCGTCAATTAAATTTTGATAGGCTTTTTCTCCGCCAATACGTGGATCAATTTTATAATGATTGGTAAATGCATATCCGTGTTCTGTGCGATTGGGCATGTCATTTTCAATCACCGGGTTAAGCCAAAGCGCAGTAACACCAAGCGATTTCAAATAATCCAAATGATTTTCAATTCCTTTTAAATCACCGCCATGACGCGCATAGACTGAATCACGATCAAGGCTTTGATCTTTCATTCCAGGAACGCGATCGTTCGTTGTATCACCATTGCTAAAACGGTCGGGCATAATGAGATAAATAAAGTCTTTCGATGTAACGCCTTGGGCGAATAAAGTGCCATTGCCAGTCCGACGTTTTTTTATCGGAAAATTAATTACAAATGAAGAATCTTTTTGTTTCACCTGTATTTTTAAAATGCCCGGCTTAGCCGAAGGTGAAATATAAATATCAAGGAATTCATAATTTATATTTTCAACCCGGTGAGTTTTCTCTATGGTAACACCAGGATAATTTATCGTATATGCATGAGCGTTACCTATTCCTTTTCCGTGGATCATAATTTGCACATGATTCCATTTCATTCCCGTCCACCAGTTGGTCGGATAACAGTTATAGGAAGAATTTTGTGCAAAAGTTAACGAGGAAAAGAAAAAAGTGACGAGAAAAATTAATGCGTGTTTTTTCATAGATAAAATATTTATTCAGTTACCAGTTCCAACGGAATTACGTCCTCTACTTTCTCATCTTTGTCTATCACAATAAAATTCATAACGCCTCCAATCGCCATGCAAATTCCACCGATTACCAAAGCATAAATCGCTTGGTCATGAAAAATATCTTTGATAACAAAACCCATTACAAACGAAGCGATCAATTGCGGAATTACAATAAAGAAATTAAACACGCCCATGTAAAATCCCATCTTCGCCGGAGGCAAAGCACCGGCAAGTATTGCGTAAGGCATCGTCAATGTGGAGGCCCATGCAAGTCCAATCGCAATCATTGGTACCAAAAGCATTTGCGGCGATTTGATGTAGATCATCGAAACCAGTCCGATACCACCAATGATGAGACAAATCATGTGGGTATATTTTCTCTGGATCTTTTGTGCAAGAAGCGGCAGAAGAAACGCCGCAATCGCAGAAACGCCACTGTAAACCGTAAACATTACTCCAACCCAATCGCCTGCATCCTGGTAAGCTTTGGAAGTGGTATCAATGGTGCCATAAGCATTTTGCGCAATCGCCGGAGTAGAATAAAGCCACATGCAATAAAATCCAACCCAGGTAAAAAACTGTACAACCGCGAGCTGCGCCATTGTTTTAGGCATAGAAAAAATTCCTTTGGTAATTTCTTTTACGGCAACTACAATGCCTTTTGATTGTGCTTTTTCCTTTTTCCATTCTTCAATATTTTCAGGCGGAAGTTCGTCTGAACTGATGACGGTCCACAACACCGAAAGAAAGAAAACCACTGCGCCAATATAAAATGAATATTTTACAGAATCACCAATTTGCCCTTCCGGCGCGGTATTGCTGACATGAAAAATATTAGTAAAAATATAGGGAAGTAAAGAAGCGATAACCGCGCCCAGTCCGATGAAAAAAGTTTGCGTGGCAAAGCCCGTTGTTCTTTGTGCGGAGGTTAATTTATCGCCCACAAAAGCGCGAAACGGTTCCATGGAAATATTAATAGAAGCATCCAGCACCCACAACAAAACGGCTGCCATCCAAAGTGTGGTAGATTGAGGCATTAAAAAAAGTGCGATAGAAGCCAGCACTGCTCCTATAAAAAAGAAAGGTCTTCTTCTTCCCCATTTACGACTCCATGTCCTGTCGCTCATATAACCAATAATAGGCTGAACGAGCAAACCCGTTAATGGCGCAGCTATCCACAGAAAACCAATTTTATCAATATCAGCGCCGAGTGTTTGAAAGATTCGGGAAACGTTGGCATTCTGTAGTGCAAAACCAAACTGGATTCCGAAAAATCCAAAACTCATATTGATAATTTGTGCGAAACTAAGCCTGTGTTTTGGAGCAGGATGTGTTGATGGCATAGCAATTCGTTTAGTAAATTAATTTATGTAAAAATTACACAGTGTTAAAAATACAGGAATTTATTTTTGATGAAAGATATTTTTAAAAATAAATAGGCGAAAGAAAATAAGAAGGTAATTTTTGCAGTAAACGAATAAATAAGCTGAATTTTTATTTTGTATAACCAATCTCTATGGTAAACTTTAAACTATATTTTTTCTATTCTAAATAAAAAGTGGAAGAGCAATTACTGTTTTGCTCTTCCACTTTCTTTGATCAAAATAATCATTATAAAATTTAACCGAGTTTATCCGATCACATATCCATCTGGAATAACCGAATCTTTTTTTATAACTACGATGCCATCTTTCACAGTATATAGATCATGATCTGTATTTTGAAGATGCTCACCACCATTGATTGTAACGTTATTTCCAATTCTCGCATTTTTATCAATTATGGCATTATAGATATTACAATTATCGCCAACGCCCAATTTTGGACGGCCTTGTTCATCATCAGACCCCATCTCTTCTATCGTTTCATAATAATCACTGCCCATTAAATAAGCACGGATAATTTTAGTACCATAACCTATTCTTGTCCTGATTCCCACCACACAATTCTCAAGCCGCTCTGCATGAATAATGCAACCATCTGCTGCTATGGTATTCAAAAGCGACGTGCCGCTAAATTTTGATGGAGGCAACATTCTCGGACGTGTATATATTGTTTGTTCATGATGAAAAAGATTGAAAAGTGGAAGTTCACTGGTCAACTCAAGATTGGCCTCAAAAAAGGAAGATATATTTCCGATATCCGTCCAATATCCGCTATATTGGTAACTGCAAACATTGTGATCTTTAATTGCAAAAGGGATTATTTCCTTACCGAAATCTTTAGCATCTTTTTTCTTATTTTCCAGTAGATCAATCAACACTTCTTTTTTGAAAAGATAAATACCCATTGATGCCAGGTAATGCTTACCCTTGCTCTGCATTTCTTCGCTTGTTTCGCTTACCCAATCAGGCAACAGTTCCAAAGCGGGCTTTTCAATGAACGATGTGATTTTATTTTCTTCATTTGCTTTTAATATACCAAATTCAGTCGCTTCCTTTTCTGTAACGGGAATGGTAGCAATCGTGATGTCAGCCCCTTCTTTAGAATGCGTGCGAAACATGTTTCCAAAATCCATTTGATACAATTGATCGCCAGATAAAATAAGGACGTGATCGCATTCCACGTTTTCAAGATGTTTCAATGATTGCCTCACTGCGTCGGCTGTTCCCTGGAACCATTCAGAGCTCTCGGGGGTTTGTTCCGCAGCTAATATGTCGACAAAACCACTGCTGAAATTACTAAACTGGTAGGTGTTCTTTACATGCTTATTCAACGAAGCAGAATTATATTGGGTAAGCACATAAATTCGGTTGATGTTCGAGTTGATACAATTGGAAATGGGAAT
>JBDTHD010000262.1:0-1887 GCA_039937075.1 Ginsengibacter sp.
TTAGTAACCGTTATAATGCACGCCGGAATATTTTTAGCGCCTTTTTCCTTAAGAAAATTCTCAAAAGCTTTGTTATCCATATTTCCTTTGAATGGGGCCGGAACAGAGGGAATTTTTCCTTCCGCACATAAAAAATCAATTCCTTCCGCACCGCTAAATTCAATATTAGCGCGGGTTGTATCAAACAAAGTATTGCTCACAATATATTTACCTTTCCCCCCAATTACAGAAAATAAAATTTTTTCTGCGGCCCTTCCCTGGTGCGTTGGTATTACAATTGGCATTCCGGTCAGTTCCTGGATTGTTTTTTCAAACCGAAAAAAGCTATTGCTTCCGGCATAAGATTCATCGCCAATCATAATGCCAGCCCATTGTGCACTACTCATCGCGCTCGTTCCGCTGTCGGTTAACAAATCAATCAATACATCGTCCGAATGGATTAAAAAAGGATTGTAAAATGCTTCTTTTAATATTTTAATTCTTTGTTTTTTGGTGGTAAAATAAATGGGTTCGACAGATTTTATTTTGAAAGGCTCAATGATGGTATGCATGATAAATATTTTTGAATTTTCTTCTGCAAAAAAGGTTTTTGAAAAAGAAAGGGTTTAGAAAAAATGGCAGAAAATTGAAATTAAACAGAAGAATGCCTTAGGTGGGTTTCCTGATAATATTTATCCAGAGAAGAATCATTTTGCAAAAATAACCTAATTACAATGTGCATTGCAAATACAAAATAAAAAACAAGATTATTTGTTGGTTTACTAGCTCACCAGGTTTTCAGGGTTTCCTTCTAAAAACGATTTTACGTTATTCGCCACTACATTCATAAGCCTGCTCCGCGATTCAAAAGTTGCCCATGCTACATGTGGATTAATCAGACAATTTTTTGCATGAAGCAACGGATTATTTGCCAAAGGCGGTTCTGTGGATAAGACATCTAATGCAGCGCCTGCAATAATTTCTTCGTTCAATGCTTTCGCCAGATCCGCTTCATTAATAAGGCCACCGCGGCTTGTATTTATTAAAAAAGAAGTTGGCTTCATCGTGCTCAATAATTCTTTGTTTACAAAATGCGCATTCTTTTCATTCAACGGGCAATGCAGTGTCAGAATATCCGCTGCCGCAAAACAGCTTTTTTCGTCAACAAATTTTACGCCTTCCATCTTGTCTCTTTCGGGATGTTTGTGATACGCGATTTCTTTCATTCCAAACGCAAGCGCAATTTTAGCGACTGCTTTTCCTATTTGCCCAAACCCAATAATACCAAGCGTTTTACCGTACAATTCCATTACTGGTTTTAGATGATAACTAAAATCTTTGCTTTTCACCCAATCGCCGTTCTCTACGCTTTTTGCGTACAATGCGGTGTGGTTAGTTAGTTCAAGTAGAAAGGCAAAAGTGAGTTGGGCTACCGAAGCTGTACTGTAGGACGGAACATTAGTTACAATTATATTTCGTGTATGCGCAGCCGTTATATCCACGATATTATACCCAGTTGCCATTACGCCGATGTATTTAAGGTTGGGAGCTGAATTAATTAATTCGTAATTTAATAAAGCTTTATTGGTAAGTATCATATCTGCCTCGGCGATACGTGTTTTAGTTTCCGCTAATGACGACCTTTCGTATATCTCTGTTTCTCCAAGCGCATTTAACGCATCCCAGCTCAGGTCGCCAGGATTCATTGCAAAAGCATCTAGTACTACGATTTTCATAATTTCTTAATTTTATTTTACACTCGTTTATTTTTTAAGCGCAATCAAATTCCCGAGTTCATAAGCCGTACGCTCAAGGTCTGTAGCGGTATTTTTAATTGCCTCTTCTATTGAAGTAGGTGCATGGCTTATAGGAAAAACTGCATCAAAATATTCGTGCATTTCTTTCCCT
>JBDTHD010000263.1:0-6199 GCA_039937075.1 Ginsengibacter sp.
TTAAATGCCTATCCAATTTCGGCAACTTACATGGTGGGTTTGAATATTCAGTTTAAATAAAAAAGGACGTTCAAGGATTTAGATAGATTAGAAGGTTTAGAAAGTTTGAACAAATCGAAAATTTTAAAAAAATACAGTAAACAAACAAATAGTAAGGATTTCTATTTTGACGGTTTGAGGCATTTAGAGGAATTAGCAATTCGTGAAAACTAATGGATTTTCAATTAAAAATTAAAAAAGGGAACCGGCGAATTTTAAAAAAATATTAGCATGAAAATTCTGAAAAGTAAAATCAAAAAATTCCTGTTTATCTTCTTGCTTATTTTATCAGGAAGTGTACTATTCTTTTCCTGCGGCAAAAAGTTTTTAGAAGAAAAACCTCGTACCGTTTCTTTGGTTGACCTGATGAACAGCCCTGATGGAGGTTTAAGAATGGTGGCTGCTATTTATAATAAATTATATGATTTTGGGGAATACTCATTTTCCTGGATTGGAGTGACAAGCATAACTTCTGATGATGCTGATAAAGGAAGCGATATTGGCGATACGGGCACTGATAAAGACCAGTTGGACAACTGGACCTTTACGCCATCGTCACTTTCTTTTGCTGAATTGTGGTTAAATAATTTCGAGGGGATTGGAAGAGCAACTTATGCACTAAAGTATTTGCCAGATATGAATACGCCTGACAAGGAAAGATTGATTGGAGAATCAGAAATGCTTCGTGCTAATTTTTATTGGAACCTGGTTCGCATTTTTGGAGGAGTTCCTATTATTGATCATGTTTTGACTTCCGAAGTTGAAATAGAAAGTGCCACCGTGCGCGCTACCAAAGACGAAGTCTATGCTTACATTGAAAAAGATTTGATGGATGCTATTACCAAACTTCCCCCAACAATTCCCGCTGCAGAAAACGGAAGGGTAACCAAATATGCCGCAGAAGCCCTTTTGGCAAAAGTATATTTATATGAAAAAAAATGGACTGCGTCAAAAGCGATGTGTGATGACATTATCAACTCCAATCAATACGCTTTAGATCCCGATTATTCAAAAATATGGCGCGAAGTGGGCGAGTTTTCCCAGGAGTCTATTTGGGAAATTAATGCAATTGGCACTCAACCTAACCTGGGTATTTGGGAATATTTTTTAGTTCAGGCGCCTCGCGGTGCGAATGGATTGGGTTGGGGGTTTAATACACCTTCACAAGATCTTGTAAATGCTTATGAACCGGGCGATGTAAGGGAAGCAGGAACGATTATGTTTCGTGGCGAAACGCTCTGGGATGGTTATGTAGTTAGCCCGCAAGCAACTAATGAACGATACAATTACAAATCTTATGTAAGTAAAACGAAAGAATCTTATGATGGAGATGACGTGCAAACCAATAAAAATCTGAGGCTTTTTCGTTTTGGTGAAATATTATTAATAAAAGCGGAAGTGGAAAATGAGTTGGGAAATATGGATGTAGCTAAGCAGGCATTAGATAGCGTTCGCCACCGTGCAGGATTGCCATCCGCCACTGCCGATAACCAAACCGATTTAAGAGAAGCCATTTATAAAGAACGCCGGGTAGAAATGGCTTTCGAGCACGACCGCATGTTTGATCTTCAAAGAACCGGACGGGCAGGAACGGTTTTAAGGGCATTAGGGAAACCGTATAAAGATGGAGTAAATGATGTGTTTCCGATTCCCCAAATTGAAATTAATTTAAGCAACGGCAAACTTACCCAAAACCCCGGTTACTAAATTTAATCATTTACGGTTCTGTATAAAATGCTAAATCTTCATCTCCTGTAGATGATTTGGCAAATTTTTACAATTTGGGAATAAAATTTGACACATATTTACAGCGTAAAGTCCTTAACTCTTTTAACAAAAAACTTTTAAACAAATGAAAAGAATATCAATTAAAAACATTTCGCTTGTGCTGGCGGGTACATTTATTTTTTCTGCGGTGTTAACATCTTGCTCAAAAAATAAAAGCACACCAGATGTACCACTTCCGCCAATCGGCGGTTATGCATCTTCGGATTCTGTAGCATCAGCTAATTTAGTAGCCTACTGGAATTTTGATGGCAATCAAAATGAAATTAAATCCGGTACTGCTGCCACTTCGTCCGCTCGCGCCACCTACATGACTAACGGTGTAAAAGGCCAGGCATTAATGCTTGACAGTGGTTATGTGTTTTATAATTCTATTCCGGCCTTAAACGGTTTAACTACTTTTTCAGTTAGTGCATGGGTTCAGGTTAGAAATAATCAAGACACAACCGGAAATGATTTTACTTCTATGATTTTCCAGTTGTCTAAACCCAACAGCACTTTTGGAAATATTAACCTTGGCCTTGAAACCAGTTGGAAACCTGCTACCAATGATTCTTTAGTAGTACATGGATGGTACACAGATCCTAAAAACGGCTTACAAGATAACAGGAATGACCCTTTCGGAACTCCATCAGTTGGACCTGTACTTGATACTGCAGGACATTGGATCAATGTAATGATGACTGTGGATAACAGTAATCCGGTAAATTTCAATATGTATGCAAATGGTGTGAATATTGGAGCTTATAGTTCAAGAGGAACTAGTATATATACTCCAATGACACCATCAAGTGTAATCATCGGAGGCTGGTTAAATAATGTGCCAGGTCAACCTCATACATCTGATACATGGCCACACGCTTTTGTGGGAGGTATAGACCAGGTGAGGGTTTACAACAAAGCATTATCGCCTGATGAAATATCGGCTTTATACCAGTTGGAAAAAGCAGGACGATAAAAAATAAATAATTTCTTTAGAAAATAAAAAAGGTTACATTAATTTGTAGCCTTTTTTTATGCATTTTTAATTTCCTATTCTTATCTGTTTTTAATATCAGTGATTTGCTTTTCCAAAATAATAATCACTATTATTTATTGGTTTACTGGTAAATCTAAAGTGGAATTTATTTCAGTGAAACAAAAATTATGGTTACTCTTAATCGTGCTTCTAAATTTTAAAATTCTTTTTAAAAAAGCCCTAAAAAAAAATCATTAACAATGGCATTAATCTTGAAGATTATACTATCACCTTGAAATCTTCGTTCTTTTAATACTATTTTTGACAGATTGACAAGTGATAAACATATATGAACAAAAACTTTTTTTTGAATGGGCCGGAAGATGAGATGGAATTTATGCCCATGATTCCAATGAATGAAGATGGTGATGGAAATGATGAACAACCTGTTCCTGCTGAGTTACCGCTGCTGCCTCTGAGAAATACGGTTCTTTTTCCCGGTGTGGTTATACCAATTACAGTGGGCCGTGACAAGAGTATAAAAGCGGTAAACGATGCATACAAGGCTGACAAACTGGTAGGCGTAGTGTCGCAAAAAGACAGCCAGGTGGAAGAGCCAACTGTGAGTGATTTGGTAAATATCGGAACCGTTGCAAAGATTCTCAAACTTATCAAAATGCCGGACGGAGGCACTACTGTGATTATCCAGGGAAAAAAACGATTTAAGGTTGATGAGATCACAATGGAAGATCCGTATTTCAAAGCCAAAGTGACGGGACTTCCCGATGAAGAGCTCAAAAATGATAACGATTTTGAGGCGATGGTTTCTTCTATAAAAGAACTTTCGGGCCAAATCATACAACTCTCTCCTAATATGCCTTCTGAGGCTTCTATCATTTTAAAAAACATTGAAAATCCTGCTTTTTTAATCCATTTTGTTAGCAGCAACCTCAACAGTACCATTCTTGAAAAACAAAAGCTGCTCGAAATTCAGAATATAAAAGCCCGCGCAGAACTGCTGTTAAGTTTATTACAAACAGAATTGCAATATGCTGAATTAAAAAATAAGGTAACCAATAAAACACGCGCTGAGCTTGATAAACAGCAAAAAGATTATTTTTTGCAGCAACAATTAAAAGCCATTAAAGAAGAACTCGGTGGCGATAATGTGGCTGAAGTAAAAGAGATGCAGAAAAAAGCCGAAACCAAAAAATGGCCCGCTGCAGCAAAAGAAATGTTCAACAAAGGCGTTGAGAAATTGGAACGCATGCATCCTTCTACTCCTGATTATTCCGTCGTGTATAATCATTTGGATCTTATGCTTGATTTGCCATGGGAAGATTATACAAAAGATCAATACGATTTTAAAAAGGCTAAAAAAATTCTGGATCACGATCATTATGGAATGGAAAAAATCAAGCAACGGATTCTTGAATACCTGGCCGTTTTAAAATTAAAAGGCGACATGAAAAGTCCGATACTTTGTTTTGTAGGCCCTCCGGGAATTGGAAAAACTTCATTAGGAAAAAGTATTGCCAATGCCATCAACAGGAAATATGTTAGGGTAAGCCTTGGCGGCCTTCATGATGAAAGTGAGATTCGCGGACACCGCAAAACTTACATTGGCGCTATGCCGGGAAGAATTTTGCAATCAATAAGAAAAATAAAATCTTCTAACCCTGTAATGATTTTGGATGAAATTGATAAAGTAGGCACTGATTTTCGTGGCGATCCTTCGTCGGCTTTACTGGAGGTTTTGGACCCGGAACAGAACAGCAATTTTTATGATAATTACCTGGAGATGGAATACGATTTGAGCAAAGTGTTGTTTATAGCGACCGCCAATAGTTTGCAAAATATTCAGCCAGCCTTGCGCGATCGTTTGGAAATTATCGACCTGAGTGGTTATGCAATCGAAGAAAAAATTGAAATCGCAAAAAGGCATTTGTTGCCCAAACAAAAAGAGGCGCATGGATTAAAA
This sequence comes from Ginsengibacter sp., assembly GCA_039937075.1. Lineage (GTDB taxonomy): Bacteria > Bacteroidota > Bacteroidia > Chitinophagales > Chitinophagaceae > Ginsengibacter. Next base: position 4,764 of record JBDTHD010000263.1, read on the forward strand.
GATGCCCGCTTTAAAATAAGCGATGCTGTTTTAGAAAAAATAATCGCAGATTTTACCAGAGAAAGCGGTGTGCGTGAATTGGACCGGCAATTGGCAAGCGTAATGAGGAAACTGGCGCGTGAGTACGCGGAGAAAGGTAAATTGAAACCGACTGTAAGTCTAAATGATGTTGAAAAAATACTGGGGAAATCAAGATATAGTAATGAAGTTTACCGGTCTGCAAATATGGCTGGCGTGGCTGTTGGACTTGCCTGGACTTATGTTGGCGGCGATATTTTATTTATTGAATCAGCGACAAGTGACAACGGAAAAGGCGATTTAAAACTCACAGGAAATTTAGGAAATGTGATGAAAGAAAGCGCGTCCACCGCGCTCAGCTATTTACAATCCAATGCTAAAAAATACGGAATTGATCCGGAAGTATTTTACAAGAAAAATGTCCATATCCATGTGCCCGAAGGTGGTGTGCCAAAAGATGGGCCAAGCGCGGGTATTACGATGATGACAGCTTTGGCTTCTTCTTTTACCGGCAGAAGAGTAAAACCATACCTCGCAATGACGGGTGAAATTACCTTGCGCGGCCAGGTGCTTCCGGTTGGCGGAATTAAAGAAAAAGTGTTGGCAGCGAAAAGATCGGGAATTCGTGAAATAATCATGAGCGTTCAAAATGAAAGAGACATTAAAGATATTAACCCGAATTATATAAAGGGATTAAAAATTAATTATGTAAAAACGATGCAGCAGGTTTTGGATTTGGCATTGGTTTAAGAATAAATCTGCTTTTTCCAAAAATTGTTACCTTCTAAAAAAGATCTTTGCAATATCATTTTTTGCAAAGGCTTTTTTATTATACTGCTAAAGGTGCAAAACGGGGAATGCTTTTTATCCGGTCGGACGCTTCCTTCAGCGGCCTGAACGATTGCCTGTCTCTCTTGCGTTGCTATAAATATATTCGTCTGCTTTTTATACAATATCAGCTTCAACAGGATTATTTTGAATGTATTCTAATTTCTGAGCCGCAGATCCAGACGTATAATCAATTTTAGGTTGATTGTCCTGTTGTCAGTCCCGATTAGCTAACATTTTATAGTTTTTATCCCGAACCAAAGCAGATTCAAAACAAATTAGGAAGGAAATAGAAAAATCGATTATTTGTTCGTTTACTGGAATCCCTAAACTTCGGCACTGATGGCGCACTATTTGGTCGGCCTATAGATAGGTAATTTCCAGGATAGGTTAAGTGACAGATAATGTTGATAATTGAATGATGATTTAAAATCAGCGTTTAACAGCATTGGTTGATAAAGAACCCCAAGTCTAAAATAATAGCCAGCCTATACTGTGCGGAAAAGCTCAAGCCCAATTGCGTACTTTTTATTACATGGTCAATCTATACCAACTATTGCTGCACTTTGATTCCATACATCCAGCCATTT
>JBDTHD010000264.1:0-5114 GCA_039937075.1 Ginsengibacter sp.
AAGGCTTGTAAATTTCTCTCACAACATTCTCCGTATGTAATTGATTGTTTCGCTTCAATTCTTTACACTTATTAACAAGACATCCCAACAGCGATTCCATTCCCCGTTCTTTTATCAACGCCATGGCTGCTTTGAACGCTACAAATTCTCCGAGCTTGCTCATGTCTATTCCGTAACAATCAGGATATCTTATTTGCGGCGCGGAAGAAACCACAATAATTTTTTTAGGTCCAAGACGGGAAAGCATCCTGATAATACTTTCGCGCAAAGTAGTTCCTCTTACAATGGAATCATCAATAACTACAAGCGTATCTATTCCTTTCCTCACAGTACCGTAAGTAACATCGTAAACGTGCTGCACCAGCTCGTTTCGGCTGTCATCTTCTGTTATAAACGTGCGGAGCTTTACATCCTTGATGGCTATTTTTTCCATCCGGATTTTCCGGTTTATCATTGCTGAAAGCTTCTCTTCATCGTAGTCTTTTCCCCAGCTTAAAATTCTTTCTATCTTTATTTTATTCAGGTAATCCTCTGCCCCTTTTATCAATCCGTTAAAAGCGGTTTCCGCCGTATTTGGAATAAAAGAAAAAATAGTGTTTTTCAGATCGTGGTCTATCGTTTTAAGCACTCGTTCACTTAGATGATAACCAAGGGCAATCCTTTCACGGTAAATCTTTTCATCACTGCCTCTTGAAAAATAAATACGTTCAAAACTGCAAGCCTTTCTCTCCTTAGGTTCCAGAATTTGTTCTATGGAATATTGTCCGTCAGGCTGTACGATAAGTGCGTTTCCCGGCATTAGTTCTTTTACCTCATGTTCTCCCACATTAAAAACAGTACGAATAGCGGGACGTTCACTGGCTGCCACTATCACTTCATCATCTATATAATAATAGCACGGTCTTATTCCATGTGCATCTCTCACTACAAATCCTTTACCATCGCCGGTGAGGCCACCAAAAGTAAACCCTCCATCAAAATAAGGAACCGACTTTTTAAGAACACTTGCGATATCTGTATTTCCGGGGTTGGCTTCATCTGCCTTTACTAAAAAATGATGGATCATATCCATCATAGCACCAAGGTCGCTTCCCCTGTCGTTTTCATCCCGTGAACTATTTATGATGGCGAATAACTCGTCTTTATTGATAAGATTAAAATTTCCTGCTAAGGCCAGATTGCGTGCAGGAATTGTATTTCGTTGAATATAAGGATGGCAAAAAAGAATATTATTTTTTCCCTGTGTGCCATATCGCAAATGGCCTAGCATTAATTCGCCAAGAAAATCTACGTGCCCTTTCATTAGGCCTGCATGTTGCTCTATGTCAGAATGATACTTTTTAAGTTCGTTCACCTGGTCTCCAATCCTGGAAAAAAGATCTGCAATTGCCTGGTTGGCAGTGCTTCGCATTCTATGTAAAAAAGGATAACCTGGCTCTGTATTTAGCTTTATGGTTGCAATGCCGGCGCCGTCCTGGCCGCGGTTATGTTGCTTTTCCATTAACAGGTACAGTTTGTTTAATCCGTACAAAACAGTACCATATTTTTGACGGTAAAAAGAGAAGGGTTTGCGTAGCCTTATAAAAGCAAGGCCACATTCATGTTTTATTTCGTCGCTCATATTTTGGAAAGAATTGCAAAATTACGATTAATCTTTTGCGATATATTTTCCTTTAAGTTTTTATTCTGTTATTGTATTGCTATTAATCTATCTGAAGATATTTTAAACAGACTAAATTGGGCTTTAAAATAAATAATAAAAAAATATTTTTGATAAGAATTACTTTTTTTAATTTAATTTCATACTTTGTCTAAAAAATAAAGATATGGCAAGACCCGTAAGAAATAATGAAATTGCAGGCAAGCTTAAAACCCTGAAAGAACAACTGGCCAGTTATAAAGAAGAATTAAAGACAGTTCATCCTACGTTCAAGATATCTAAAAATGGCAAGCGGTTGAGTAATATAGAAGCTACTATTAACAGGCTGGAAAGGGAAATCGACGAGCTTAAAAAAAGAAAAGAATCAACCTAAAGATTTTAATTTTTTTTAATTTAAAAAGTTTTGTTTAAATCATTTGAAATGCATTTCTCATGAGAGGAATGCATTTTTTTGTTTTTTTAATTAAAGAATTATAAATATTCTTCAATGGGTTTGCCATTTCTTTAAACTTTCAAAAGTTTACCTTTACAAAAATTTTATTGAATTGACTTATAGAATGGCAAAATTTTATCGAATAGTATGAATAATGAATCTCTTTCCGAACAGCAAATTATCCGCAGGGAAAAATTAAAAGAACTTTCAAATCTTGGTATTGATGCCTATCCGGCGGAATCGTTCCCGGTAAATATCTCAGCAAGATTTATAAAAGAAAATTATAAAGGAGAAGAGAATAAAGATGATTTCTCGGATGTTTGCGTGGCCGGCAGAATTCTTAGCATTAGGGATATGGGCAAAGCCTCTTTTGCTGTTTTGCAGGATGCTTCCGGAAAAATTCAGTTGTATATTCGAAGAGACGACATTTCTCAAGATGAAGATAAAACGCTTTATAATATTGTTTGGAAAAAACTTGTTGACATCGGCGATATTATTGGCGTAAAGGGTTTTGTATTTACTACAAAAACCGGTGAAACTTCTATTCATGTTTCTGAATTGAAAATCTTATCCAAATCGCTTCGCCCATTGCCGGTGGTGAAAGAAAAAGACGGCGAAACTTTTGATGAAGTTACGGATGCAGAATTTCGATACCGCCAGCGTTACGCAGACCTGATCGTAAATCCACATGTGAAAGAAATTTTTATCAAGAGAACAAAAATGATAAACGCCATGCGTGATTTTTTAAACGAGCGTGGCGCTTTAGAAGTAGATACACCCATTTTACAAAATATTCCTGGCGGCGCTGCGGCGAGGCCATTTAAAACACATCATAACGCATTGGATGTTCCATTTTACCTGCGTATTGCGAATGAATTGTATTTAAAAAGACTGATTGTCGGAGGCTTTGAATGGGTGTATGAATTTAGCCGCAATTTCAGAAATGAAGGAATGGACCGTACGCATAATCCTGAATTTACCGTTCTTGAATTTTACGTGGCTTACAAAGATTATTTGTGGATGATGGAAATCACAGAACAATTATTAGAGAAAACTGCAATGGCTGTAAATGGAACAACGAAAGTTCTTTCCGGCGATAAAGAAATTGATTTTAAAGCTCCGTACAAAAGGATTTCAATGTATGATGCTATTAAAGAATTTACAGGAATTGATATAACTGATAAAGACGAAAATGGTTTGCGGGAAGTTTGTCAACAGTTAGGCATACATGCAGATAAAACCATGGGGAAAGGCAAACTGGTAGATGAAATTTTTTCTGAAAAATGTGAAAGCCATTTTGTGCAGCCTACTTTTATTATTGATTATCCTGTAGAAATGAGCCCGCTTACTAAAAAGCATCGAAGCAAACCCGGTTTGGTTGAGCGATTTGAATTGATTGTAAATGGAAAAGAAATTGCGAATGCTTACACCGAACTTAACGATCCGCTGGAACAAAAACAGCGTTTTGAAGAGCAATTAAAACTGATGGAACGGGGCGATGATGAAGCGATGTTTATTGATTATGATTTTTTGCGCGCGCTGGAATATGGCATGCCACCAACAAGTGGTATTGGCTTTGGCATTGATAGAATAGTAATGTTGCTCACCAATCAATCTTCTATCCAGGACGTTTTATTATTTCCACAGATGAAGCCTGAAAAAAGGTTAAATGATGAAAAACATAAGACACAAAATGATTAGTAATAAAAGATACTCAGGACAGATTTTTTAATTTTTTAAGGATAATAAATTTAATTTTCCTATTTTAGTTTTTGGTATCAACTTACTAAAAAACTAACTAAATGTGGAAGCTTTTAAAAGAATACTTCAGCTTTACTAAAAAAGAACGAACAGGAATTATTTGCGTCGTTGCTATCATTATTGTTTTAATTATTCTTCCCCATTTTTTTCAATATTTTATTAAGAATGAAATTGTGGATTCCCAACAGTTTGAGAAAGAGATCGCTCAGTTAAAAATAGATTCTTCTTCAAAAAGTAATTTTAAAAATTTCCAGGAATATTCAAACGATTATACTCCGTCCTATAAAAAGGAATTACCAATAAAAAAGGAAGTTTTCTATTTTGATCCAAATACAGCATCAGTGGACGATTGGATAAGGCTTGGAATAAGAAAGCGGACTGCCGAAACTATACAAAAATATATTTCAAAAGGGGGTAAATTTTATAAACCTGAGGATATCAAAAAAATTTATGGCCTTAGCGAAACCGATGTTGAACGTCTTATTCCTTATGTTTCTATAAAATTTTTTAAGAAAGATTTTCCCGCAAAAGAAGAAAAATATTTCGCTAAAGAAAATTCTTCATCAAAATATGCCATACAACCGTTTGACATTAATTTAGCTGACACTTCCGCTTACATTGCACTTCCCGGTATTGGAAGCAAACTTGCGAAAAGAATCCTTGCATTCAGGGAAAAACTAGGTGGCTTTTATTCTGTTGAACAAGTAGGCGAAACCTATTTTTTGCCTGATTCTACTTTTCAAAAAATAAAAAAATACCTGTTCATTAAAGAATTGTTGATAAAAAAAATAAATATTAATGAAGCATCAGTTGATGTTATGAAAGCTCATCCTTACATAAATTATAATGTTGCTAATGCTATTTTTCAATACAGGCAACAACATGGAAATTTTAAATCGGTGGATGAAATAAAAAAAATTATGACCATTACAGACGATTTTTATGACAAGGCAGCGCCATATTTAACAGCCGAGTAAATTGGTTTCCATTATTTGCTTAGGTGCATGCTTCTTTCACGATACAATTGCCTGAAATAGGGGTCGCGTAAATCTTTAATAAACCGAATGGCTTCTCCCGTGCTTTTCATTTCAGGCCCTAATTCTTTATTCACGTTCGGGAATTTGTTGAAAGAGAAAACCGGTTCTTTAATCGCGAAGCCTTTTAGCTTTTTCTCGAATGTGAAATCCTTCAATTTGGCAACGCCCAACATAATTTTTGTAGCGATATTCAGATAAGGTATTTGATAGGCTTTGGCGATGA
>JBDTHD010000265.1:0-4211 GCA_039937075.1 Ginsengibacter sp.
TAAAAGCAGAAAAATATACATCAGAAACTGCTTCGGCGTTTATTAATGCCATTGCACAACATCGTTTTTGGGAAAGAGAATCAGTAAGTAAGGTGCCTGCTTAAAGAAAATTATTTAAAATCTTGTTTTTGAATTAATTACTGTTTCGAAAGTTATGGTTTTGGATGCAGGTAATTATGTATGAAGCTGATGATAAATTGATTGCATTATCGGTTAAAAATGAAGATGTAAATCTGGCTTATTTCTTTGTTTACTGCGTTGCCAGATTTAAGGTTTAATATTTCGAAGGGAAATATTAAAGCTTAAGGATAATTTACCCTGATAAAATTAAAAACTGATGTTTTTATTGCATTACTGTAAATGCGACTTACTGTAATTCATAAAAAAAGGATTTCTCAATTCTTTTTCAAAATGAGAATTCCATTGCTGAATACTCCATTACGAAGGATATGAAAAAAACTATTTTATAAGCGATAAAAATTCGTTCTTAACTCCTTCATTCAAAAACTTTCCGGAATAATAGGCAGTAACAGTGCTGCTGCCGGTATCTTTTATTCCCCGTGAAGCCACACAAAGATGAACCGCATCTATTACCACCGCGACATCTTCTGTACCGATTGCTTTCTTTAAACCTTCCGCGATTTGGTTGGTAAGTCTTTCCTGCACTTGCGGTCTTTTTGCATAAAATTGCACCAGCCTGTTTATTTTTGATAAGCCTATCACTTTTCCTTTTGAAATATAGGCCACATGGGCTTTACCGATGATAGGTACAAAATGGTGTTCACAATAAGAATACACTGTGATTCCCTTTTCTATCAGCATTTTATTATACTGGTATTTATTTTCAAAAAGAGTAACCGGTGGTTCATTATCAGGATTCAATCCGCTAAAGATTTCGTTTACATACATTTTGGCAACCCGTTGAGGCGTATCTTTCAGGCTATCATCGTTTAAATCAAGCCCCAGTGTTTTCATGATTTCTTCAAAATGGCCAGCAATCACCTTAATTTTTTCAGCATCATTTAATAACGGACTGTTGATGACGTTCGAAGTTTTCACTGGAAAATTCAGATAATCTTTCTCAATATCCCCGAGGTATATTGAATCAATATCTCCGTACACGCCTGTTTCATTTTTCATCTTCTAACTTTTTTAATTCATAAATCCTGGCCATCACCCTGTTTACCATTGTATCGCAATAGATAAGGTTAAATTCAAAAATTTCATCCGGCGAATACATCTTTCTTATTTCTTTCTGAAGCATTCCTTTGGCCCTGTTTAAACGCACCTTTACGTTGCCCTCTGTAATGCTTAACGCTTCAGATGTCTCTGCAACACTCAGCCCGTTTAGTTCGCGAAGCGTAAATACGATTCTATAATCTTCAGGTATTTGGTGAATGGCATTTTCCAATACATGGCCAAGTTCTTTATTCATGGCAATCTTTTCATTGTTGGAGGAATGGTGAAAGAGAATATCTGATTTTTCATTTTGAATATCGCCTTCTTGTATTTCATTTTTAAAGCTTCGTTTATTCCTTTTTTGATAGCATACATTTAACGTAATCCTGGTAAGCCAGGTTTTAAAAGACGACCGGCCTTCAAAAGTTTTCATGTGGCAATATGCGTTGATGTACGCATCCTGCATCAGGTCTTCTGTATCCTCATGATTGTACCGGTAAGTTCGCCCGATTTTATAAAGAAATGGATCGTATCTCCTGATTAGCACTTCGAACAACTTCACGTCGCCCTCGTTAATTCTACGAATAATTTCCAGATCAGAATACTTTTCAAATTGTGCATCCAATGTTATTGATTTTTGGTTCCTGTTAGTAAATTCTTTTCCTAAATACTTTTCTAATGATAATGCTAATGGACTACCAAATTACCTTTCATAGTAGCAGGATGAATAGTACAATAATAAGCTGCACTGTCCGTCACTACCCATTTCCAGGTATTTCCAGGTGCGAGCGTATCGGAATAAAATTTGTTATCCTGGTAAGATTTAACCGTGTGAGCTACCAACCCTTTATTGATCCAGAGCACAGTGTCACCCTTTTGTACATCTAACGTTTCGGGATTAAATTTCATCAGGCTGATTGTTACGGTGTCCACTTTATGAACATTTTCATTCCCTTCAGATTTTTTATCGGGTGAAGCGCAACTGGTTAAAAAAAGCATTGGGAATAGCAAGCTGATTCCCAATGATGTTATTTTGTTTTTCATTTTCCCAAACTTTTTTGAAGCATTTTAGCATGTTCCAAATGTGCTTTAAATAATGGAACCGCACTCACTAACAAATCGTGTAATTCTTTGTTGGATGCATCCGGAATCAAAACATTTTCAACAGCGCCAATTACAGCGGTGTGATATGCAACTTCGTTATCCACATACGCTTTATCAAACGCTGCGCCTGATTTTGCAATGAGCATTTTACGGGTTTTAACTGCTTGTGCATTTAATGATTTGCTGGTGGCATTATCTTTAGGAGTAACTCCCAATTTTGTAACTAATGCTACTGCTTCGTCGATCACTGCGCCGTGGTCTTTTTCCATAGTTTTTGCAAACTCAATTACCTGTTGATTCTTCGATTTTTTAAGTGCGATTTTTGCATAATCGATATCGATCTTATTGGCAGTTACTGCTACAGAAGCAATTTCAGGGTCTGTCAATTTTTGACTTTTTTGTGCACTTGCCGGTAAAGAAAGAAAACCGGTACTAACAACTAAACATATAGCTGATTTAGTAAGAATTTTAATGATGTTCATGACGTTATTTGTTTATTTGTATCATTAGAGTGCGGAGCTATCAAAAAGGTTACAAAGTTTTTTTTGTAATTATAATGAGATGAATTCGTGTGTTACAAATTAATTTAAAGCAAATTGATTGAGAGGAGAAGGAAGCAGGAACAAAAAGATATTGCCAATGCGAATATGATAACACTAACGATTTCTATTATAATGTGCAAAAATGCTTATAAAATCAAACGCCGTTTATTTTTCTACTGTCGTAGCATTTTGAACAACTGCGGCGATGCCGTTTTCGATTGCTTTTATTATAGAATCACTTTTTTCTGATAAGTCGTGCCTCTCTCCAATCCATGTTGTATCGTTATAGCTGACCCATGTTTTTCCTTGTTCATCTTCCCAAACCAATGCTTTTAAAGGTAGATCAATTCCTGAAACCTGGTTGTCCTGCATTAAGACGGTGCCTGCTTTTGGATTTCCAAAAATGATTAATTCGGTGGCACGTAAATCCATGCCTTGTTTCAGCGCATTATCAGCATGGTCTATTCGTCCAAAAATGGTCATACCCTTTGCTTCAATTATCGAAATAAGCCGCTCAATGGTTTTGCTTGCCGGGTAGGCGCTTGGTATTGTTATCAGACCGTTCATGTGTTTTATTTTACCGGATTATAATTTTTGGATAACAGAAACTATAGCAAGTTAATTAATTGCATTGTGTTTTAGTGGCATCAGCTATCGATCGCTGCCTTGCGCAGGTTCCCAGGGAGAATTGAAATACTTTACTTTTGTTCCAAAATTAGAATTCCTTTTCAGACCCAATAAAAAGTACTTCAAGTCTTCCATGCTCATAATCTTCTCCATTCTTTTTGCATTAGTTATTGTTGTTTTTGCTTTTTTACATCTGCCAAAGTTTGGAAAATTGCCATCAGGTTCGCGTTTGGAAAAAATAAAACAATCCTTGAATTACAAAAATGGCCACTTTCAAAATCGCAGCGATACGCCGATGTTTACAGAAGACAGTAATTTTTTTACAGTCTTAAAACAATTTTTATTTGATAAAAAGAATCGCGTGAAGCCGGTTGATTTGATTCCATCAATGAAAACCAATCTTCTGAATCTTGATCCGTCAAAAGAGGTGTTGATCTGGTTCGGGCATTCCTCTTATTTTATGCAGGTGGACGGAAAAAAGATTTTGGTTGATCCTGTTTTTAGTGGCGCGGCATCTCCTGTCTCTTTCAACATAAAAGCATTTAAAGGAACCGACATTTACACAACAGATGACATTCCCGAAATTGATTTTCTTTTTATTTCTCACGATCATTGGGATCACCTGGATTATGAAACCATCCTGAAATTAAAACCAAAAATAAAAAAAATCATTTGTGCGCTTGGGGTAGGCCAACACCTTGAGTTTTGGGGCTTTGATAAAAACATCATCGCCGAACAGGACTGGAATGAATCGGTTAA
>JBDTHD010000266.1:0-6287 GCA_039937075.1 Ginsengibacter sp.
AGGGCGGTATCGGAACTTCATCACGAAAATTACCGGAGAGTTTGGGCGGATATACCGTAGGCGTTTTGGTGCAAACGAATTTTGGCGGTGTATTACAAATTGACGGCGCTCCCGTTGGCAAAGAATTGCGAAAATTTAGTTTTAGTGATGAGCTTTTAAATAATGTGGACGGCTCGTGTATGATAGTGGTGGCTACCGATGCGCCACTAGATCACCGTAATCTTTTGCGCCTTGCGACGCGCGCTATTATTGGTATGGGCAAAACCGGTGGCATCGAATCCAACGGCAGTGGCGATTATGTAATTGCATTTTCCACCTCGGATAGTTTACGGGTTCCTTATGTAGTAAACAAACAAATAATCAATAATCCTGTTTTGCAAAATGATGATATGTCGCCTTTGTTTTTAGCAACAATAGAAGCGACCGAAGAGGCGATTATTAATTCATTATTTGCCGCCAAAACAATGACGGGCAGAGATGGCCACAAAATAGAATCTTTGCCTTTAGATAAAGTAATTCCAATTTTAAAAAAATACAACACGATTGAAAAATGAATCCAATCTATTCCATCGTAAACGACGAATTTGTTTTAAAAAATGAAGCGTCAATTTTAATCTCTGATCTCTCTGTTCAGCGCGGCTTTGGCATTTTTGATTATTTCAGGACCATCAAATACGAGCCCGTATTTTTAGAAGATCACCTCGCGAGGTTTTATTTTTCTGCGTCAGAAATGTTTATGGACGTGGGTCATAAGCCTGCTGAACTTAAAAAGATAATTCACCAACTAATTGATAAAAATAAAATTCCTGATTCAGGAATAAGGATTACGTTGACAGGTGGCTATTCTGAAGATGGCTATTCACCTGCCACGCCGAATTTATTGATAATACAATCGCCATTTACTTTTGATAAAGAAAAATTTGATAAAGGAATAAAACTTATCACGTATGAACACCAAAGGCAATTGCCGCAGGTAAAAACCATAGATTATTTAATGGCCATTCGTTTGCAATCTTTTATCAAAAAAAATAACGCAGACGATGTGTTGTATTTTAATGAAAATGAAATTTGCGAATGTCCGCGTTCTAATTTTTTTATCGTTACCAAAAACGATGAAGTAATAACGCCTGCAAAAAATATTTTAAAAGGAATCACCCGTAAAAAAATCCTGGATTTCCCCGCGTTTAAAATGAATGAAGGCATTATAAAGCCTGCAGATATTTTAGATATTAAAGAGGCATTTATTTCCAGCACTACCAAAAATATTTTGCCTGTATTAATGATTGACGGTAGACAAATAGGAGAGGGAAAGCCCGGGAAAATTACACGTAAATTATATGAACATCTTCTCTCGGTTAAAGAAATGTAGACTTCTAACTATTCACCAGGATTACCCGTTTTGCCTGTCGATTAAAAATGACTTTCATCCGGATATAAATTGATTGCTTTACCAGCCATTTACGGAGTAAACATTTTTCCCGATAAATAAAAACCACTGTTCGGACAGTATTTGCCTCTGTTCGTCCTCAAAATGTTTTTAAATTATTGAGTTTCTCTTCTTCTCCCAAATTCGTGTCTCACGAATTTTTTCTTTGATTTTTCTTATTTATTAAATGAAGGACAACTCGTGAGACACGAGTTTGGGATTAAAATTACGCGTAAGTTATATGAACATCTTCTCTCGGTTAAAGAAATGTAGACTTCTAACTATTCGACAAAGATTATCCGTTTTGACCCTTGGTAAAAGGTGACTTGCATCAGAACATAATTTGATTGCTTTGCCAGCCATTTACGCAGTAAACATTTTTTCCGATAAATAAAAACCGCTGTTCGGACAATATTTAGCACTGTTCGTCCTCAAAATGTTTTTTGGTTATTGATTCTTCTTAGGTTCACGAAATGAATTAGCTTATTGATGAGTGCTGCAAGTATTATTAATCATCTAAAAAAATCAAAATGAGAAAAACAATCCCGGTTATGTTAGCCGCCGCCTTCATGGTTTTGGCCGCATTCACTAATCCTGTAAAAGCGCAGGATCACAAAAAAGAAATGGCAACCCTTGCGCAACAATTTCAAAATGCTTACAACAAAAAAGAAGTTAAGGCATTAGAAGGTTTTTATACAAAAGATGCGGTGAGAGTTAACGCAGATGGAACAACCACCGACGGTAATAAAGCGATTGCGGAAGTTCATGCCACTGATTTTAAGCAGGGTATTAATAAAATTAAAATAACCGTCAGCAAGGACGAACCTGGAAGTGATGGTTCTGTTATGGTTACCGGTACTTTTCGCGTAACCGGCACTTCTCCAAAAGGTGAAAAAATTGACATGAGCGGAAATTATGTCAATACGGTAGTGAAAGAAAACGGACATTGGAAAATTTCAAAAAGTGTGATAACAAAGAAATAGAATGGGGAATGCAACAGTAAAAAGATCACCATTTATTTACTAATGCGAAGCATCCTGCACTTGATATGAAGTTGTGCAGGATGCTTTTTTATTTGATAAAAACGGTTTAGGCTTTTACACTTCCTTCGATGGAGTCATCAATTGTTTTACCCATGATAGCGCCTGCCGTCATTTTCAACAAAGCAATTGCGTTCCCGTGTTTGTTATCCCAATAGTAACCATCTTCGCCGGAAACTTTAATGACAGTGATACGCGGGTCATCCTGGCCTCCGGTAAACCATGCTTTTGCCAGCGGTTTCCAAAGTTCTTTAATCATTGCTTTATCTTTTGAAATGGTTGCATATCCATAAATGGTTAAAAAATCTGAATGCGGCGAGCCCTGGAATAATAATTGAACTTTTGGGTCGCGGGCAATTTCCCGGTTTTTATGGCTGTCGTTGGCGCTAAGAAACCAAAGGTTCCCTTCCTCGTCTACTTTTTGTACCGCCATGGGCCTCGTTGTTACCTGTTGGCCTGTAGTTATTGAGGTGCAAAAAAAGCACGTATTTCCATCTGCCAATTCTTTTATTTTTTTCGCGGCGTCGCTTCCGCGAAGATCTTCGTGATTCTCTTCTTCCTGGTTTTTGTTGATGCTATCCATGTTGTTTTTTTTAGGTTTGTAATTTTTAAATAGGGTTACAATTATCTTTAATAAAAATGATGCCAAACAGGCTGCAAACGTGGGAGAAAGTTTTGCGGGCAACAAATATTGGAGGAAAGAAAAGATCAGGGATTTTTATTAGTAAACCAACAAATAATGCTGATCCTTATTTTCTATACTAATAATTTTTATCTTTAAAAACTTGCAGGAAATAATCTTTACAAAACTGCGTTACCAAAATATGAAAATCTTGCTGAGGCGTTGTTTAATTGTTATTTATTTTGTTCTGTCTGTAAGTCGGGCACACAGCCAGGGAACGGGAAACTATGTAAAAGACAGCATTGATATAGCGCGCGTACCACAGATGCAGATAAGCCTTGACACTAATAATGACTTGCCAATAAATGCTGTTGCTTTCAAATCCATCCGGGTAGAAGATGTAAGATTCGATACGACGCATATTGGTATTTATTCGATGGTCACCAACGGGTTTGTTTCTTCGATGGTAAATAATTACAAGATCAACCTAAAAGACGGTCTGGGCAATAGTTTTAGCAACTATCTGAATCATTCTTTTAATATAATGCCTGGCGGAGAAGATAAGGAATTGGTGTGCTTTATAAAATCGCTATCAATTGTCAGAAGAGATACGATGGTGGAAAACAATTCCATGTTTAAAAAGGACGGTAAGATGAATTTTACCGCAGAAGTTTTTCTTCGGTCTGGTGATAATTTTTACGCAGCATTTAAAATTGACACCGTGCTGTATTCACTTATCAACATCAAGAAAAAACAGATTGGTGATGATATGGAAGAGTATCTTTTGATGCCCGCGTTGCAGTTGCTTAAAAACGATATCGGTCAAATAGATTGGGAAAATATTGCGACGCGAAAAGCTTTTACTGAGGATTTTGTGGATGAACATTATTTAAAAGATCGTTTTAAAATTCCTGTACTTTCGCAGCCTTGTAAGAAGGGCGTTTACCGGACGTTTGCGGAGTTTAGAAACAATGCTCCTTCCATTGAAAACTTTAAAGTAGAGAAAGAAAAATTTAAAACCATATTATTATCAGACAGCAAAGGCAATTTGATACCTACTACAAAACTATTTGGCTTTTGCGATGGAGAAAAATACTGGATACTCATGGGAAATTATCCTTTTCCAATGGTTCGCGTTGGCAACGGATTTGAATTCTTTTTGACCGTTGATAAAAGAATAAAATTATTGCTGGCGCTGGACATGGAAAAAGGAAAGGTATATTAGGCGGCGCGCTCCCTGCAGCGTAATTATTTCAACATATCGGTAAGGCCTTCTTTTTCAAATAATATGCGGCCTATTTTTAAATCCGACCATCCTTCTTTTAATTGATAAGTGAACCGGGGAGTGCCTTCTATTAATTTACACTCAATAAAACAAGACGCGACTTTTCCATTATTTATCTCTTCCATTTGTTGCAACTGGTGCAGATGTGTGGAAATAAAAAAGTAAGAATTGGTAAATTTGGTAAGTCCTTTAATAGTTGCTGTGCTTATTTCCAGCGCATCTTCAATATTGGTTCCGCGAAATAATTCATCGAAAACTGCAAAACATTGCGCACCATGAAGCGCTTCTTCCACCACATTTTTTAAAGTGATGATTTCCGTCATAAAATGACTGTAGCCACTTACGATACTATCTGTCAGGTTGATAGCTACTGAAATATTACCAAAAAAAGGAATCACGGCTTTGGTAGCCGGCACTGCAAGTCCAGCGTGGCCCAAATAAACACACAAACTAACCGATTTTAAAAAAGTTGATTTTCCGGACATGTTTGGCCCGGTCAAAAGAATCACATTTCGCGTGGCGGTGATGTCATTGCTGACAGGATTTTTCAATAAAGGATGATAAAGTCCCTGGATGGAAAAGGTAGAATTATCAAAAGATGGAAAAACAAAACCATGCTCTGTAATGCCTTTGCTTATTGAAAGATAGGCTTCAAACAAAAACCAGCGGTTCCAAAAAGCTTCCGCCTGCCCGTTGGTTACTTTTTCAGTAATAATTGCCATCAACTCTACAATCTGCGTTACGTTCAGCGTTTTGTGTTCCTCGTAAATCTTATCGTAATGAGGCAGATTAAAATCGGTAAAAAAACGATTGAGCCAGTCCAGTTCCAATGCATATTCCGCGGAAAAAAGTTGGGTATCGAGCTTGCCAATATAATCCGATTGAATTTTACTAAAAAGGCGGATAAGCAAAATCAATCTCCCTCTTCTTTGGTCTCTTTCTTTCTCAGAAAACCGGAGTTTCCATTTCATATTACCTGCATCGAAATTGCCCACACCAAAGGTTTCAAAAAACTCGTGTATCTCTGATAAATTAAAACGCGAAAAAGAATATTCTTTCCATATTTCGTAATTGGCAATGTATCCCTTCAGGATATTTTGGCGTGTTATTATTTCTTCCATTTTGCCCGGCGGCTCAGTTACCAAACCGCGCACTGCTTTGCCGGAATACAAATTAAAAGTGTAATCAAATAAAGGAAGTATTTCCTCTTCAATATGTAAATCTGCGGTATGGTTCATTTTGCGATTCCTGGATTATTAATCCTGGCTAAATTAAATGTGTTATCATTCAAATTACGATTCCAAGGTTACATTTTTCGATCTTTTTTGTAAAATCGCAGAAATATTCTGAACCAACTTTAAAACTTTGCCGGCCCTGCGCGCGTTCATATTATCGAAATAAAAATCGTAAGTATTTGTTGCTTTACTGGATTTATAAAAGTAATAATCGGATAAACATTATCCACTATTCTGATAACCGAATTGTTCTCAAAAGCAATAAATTCGTGGTCAAATCAATAAATTCAAATTTACGAATGCCTAAAATAGCCATATATAAATTTCTAACTTTTTATATCTTTGGATACGATGCTTTGAACGAGTCGCCTCACATGCACATTGCTAAAGAAAAAGGCAACCGTCAACGATCCGCTAAAATTTGGCTAAATACTTTGGAAGTTGCTGAAAAGGGAAGTTTAACTGATGCAGACTTAAACAAAGCTTTACGAATATTAAAAGACAATCGGCAGATTTTTATTGATGCTTTTAATAGAGTAAAACACGGAGAAAAAATAACTACTATGAAAATTAAATAATTATGGACACTCTTTTAAAAAATAAAACAATCAGTATTCAGAAAATACTCTTTGATATGCCCGGGAAAATCTCTATTAAATTAGAAGATGGAAGAATCATC
>JBDTHD010000267.1:0-2099 GCA_039937075.1 Ginsengibacter sp.
ATTCTATTTCATTTATATTTTCCAAATAGCCAAGGCTTTTAAAATAAGGAATCATCAATTCTGAATCCAAATTTCCTACCAGTTCATCTTTTGCAAAAGGGCAACCCCCTACCCCTTTTAAAGCGCCATCAAAACGCCGGCAACCATTTTGCAAAGCGGCATCAATTTTTTCCTTCCAGTTCACACTTGTGGAATGCAGATGGACGCCTGTTTCGATGCCAGGAAATGAAGCAATCACTTTTTCCACTAATGAAGAAATCTGAGAAGGTTGCGCCATTCCTACTGTATCGGCCAAGGAAATAATTCCTATCCCCTCTCCTGCTAATTTTTCAATCCATTCCAAAACATTTTCTTCATCGTAAGAATCTCCATAAGGATTTCCGAACGCCATTGAAATATAAACAACCGCTTTTTTGCTATTTTGATCACAGATATTTTTTATTTCTTGTACTGTTTTTAATGATTCTTCAATCGAACTATTGGTGTTCCGTTTTTGAAAAGTGGACGAAATTGAAAACGGAAATCCGAGATAAGTTATCTGTGAATATCCTGCTGCTTCTTTTGCCCCGCGTGTGTTTGCAATAATTGCGAGCAATCTGGTTTTTGTATTTTCCAAATCAAGCTTTTCAACTACTTCTTTGGTGTCGGCCATTTGAGGAATTGCTTTCGGCGAAACGAAGCTTCCGAAATCGAGTGTATCAAAACCAACTTTCAATAGCTGGTTGAGGTAATCAATTTTTTTATGGGTTTGAATAAAATTTTTCCAACTTTGCATAGCATCACGCGGGCATTCTACCAATTTTAAATTCTTCATTTCAGAAAATTTACCGATTTATTATTGCAAAGAACTGCAATAAAATTTATTATAAAAGCTAAAATCAAAATCATTATTATTTGTTTGTTTACTGCCCGAATATTTGAAATAAATAACAGATGCTTTATCTTGCTTATGTGAAGGAAGATATTGCCGGGAATGATTATTTTTAAATGCATTTATGAAAAATATCAAGTTGATTGAAGTTCCAAGTGAGATTGGCGCCGGCACGAGAGGAGCCAGCCTGGGTGTGGATGCCATTAAAATTGCAGCGCTTGATTTTATGAGCAATTTTTTTGTTCATTTTCCTTCTGAAAAAGTAGAGACAGAAAATCATTTACTTTTCGAGCCGATTCAATCTCCTTATGCAAAAAGAATGAGTGGTGTTTTGACAATGGTTGACCGGGTTGCCAAATCAGTAAAAGAAACCATCAACAATAATTTTTTCCCGGTTGTAATCAGTGGCGATCATAGTACTTCTGCTGGAACTATCGCAGGGTTAAAACTCGCCAAACCAAAAAGCCGGCTCGGAATTGTATGGATTGATGCTCATGCTGATCTTCATACGCCGTTTACTACACCTTCCGGAAACATGCACGGAATGCCACTTTCCGCTTCCATTGGAGAAGACAATAAAGAATGTGAAATGCATGAGCCCGATCATAAAACCGTTAAAGAGTGGGAGCAATTGAAAAATTATGGAAAAATAAATCCAAAAGTTTTACCAGAGGACATTGTTTTTATTTCGATAAGGGATTTTGAAAAAGAAGAAAAACACCTGATTGACAAATATGGAATGAAGACTATTTCTACCGGCGAACTGCGAAGAAAAGGACCGGAAAGTGTGGTGCGTTCTGCGCTTCGTTTTTTAAATGAATGCACGGATATTTATGTAAGCTTTGATGTAGATTGTCTCGATTCTTCCATTTCCAGGGGAACAGGAACTCCTGTCCACAATGGTTTGCGCGAAAGAGAAGCGGAAGACCTGGTAAGTAAATTTATGCAGAACCGAAAAATCTGTTGTTTTGAAATTACAGAAGTAAATCCTACACTTGATAAAGAAAACCTGATGGCAGAAATCGCTTTTAATATTTTACAAAGAAGTGTAAACGTATTGATGATGAATTAAGAGTTAACTAAACCGTTTTGTCGATTTCGCATGGCTTTCAGATGAGATGTGAAAAAAGTACCAAAGCATAAAAATATTTTGTTTATTCGTACGGAAAAAAAGTTGCCGACAGTAAATAAACAAAGAAACCGAATTCCTATTTTCTTCCGAGCCACA
>JBDTHD010000268.1:0-2304 GCA_039937075.1 Ginsengibacter sp.
GGAGAACCGTATCTCAACAAAAATTTTTTGGATATGGTGTCTTATGCGTCATCCAAAGGCTTATATACCGCCACCTCAACCAATGCGCATTTCCTTACAGACGAGATGGCTAAAAGAACTGTGAAGAGCGGACTGGATCGATTAATTATTTCAATTGACGGTACCACACAGGAGGTGTATGAGCAATATCGAAGGGAAGGTACTTTAGAAAAAGTAATTGAAGGAGCAAGAAATATTGTGAAATGGAAGAAAGAATTAAAAAGTAAGACACCTTTTGTTTTCTTTCAGTTCCTTGTGGTAAAACCCAATGAACACCAGATAGAAGACGTGAAAAAACTCGCTGTGGAGGTGGGGGTAGATGAAGTGCGTTTTAAAACTGCCCAAATTTATGATTACGAAAATGACCCTAACCAATTAATTCCCGGCATCAATAAATTCAGCCGTTATAAAATTAATAAGGTGGGTAAACAGGTTCCGAAAAATAAAATGTCAAACCATTGCTGGAAACTTTGGAATGCTAATGTGATCACATGGGATGGTGCGATAGTACCTTGCTGTTTTGATAAGGATGCCCAACATCAATTGGGTAACTTAAAAGAACAGACTTTTAGAGAAATTTGGCATAATAATAATTATAAACAATTCCGAAAAGAAATTACCAAAAGCCGAAAAAACATTGATATTTGCGCCAATTGTAGCGAAGGCCTTTCTGTCTGGAAAAAATAATTTCGTCCGTAGCAACCAAAACCTTTAAATGTTTTCAATTCATCGGGGATTATTTGATTTCATTGGTCAATGAATATTTCATTTTTGCTTATATTCTTATTTGATAAATAGTTTTATAATCATCTACGACAAAATAAATTGGCGTTGCCTCTCTTCTCAATTGCAGGCGCCGCATTAAGTCGGCTTTCTTTCACGATGTTTCTTCTTGCTTCCGGTAATACATTGGCCCGGGCGTATATTCATTGACGATAATTAGTAAAATAGATTATGTGGTGTACATTACTATTCTTCGTAAGATAGGAGATGTTAACCACTTATTATTATTTTTGGAGTAATTGTTGGCGGTAGTATTTTTCATGTTATCGGGCTGGTACTTGGCTTATTGTTTATCAGACATTTCAGCATTCATAAAAATATTCAGGTAAGAGTTTAAAGCTGTTCCAATAGTGTCTATTTATAAGAAAAAAGATAAGAGTGCAAAAGAATTTACAATCTACTTATGCTTACATTTCTGCGACAAATTTTTTATGAAACATATTTTACATTTATCGAAAGATAAAAAACTCAGAAAAATAATAGAAAGTCAAGCGACTGTTATTTTAAAAAAAAGAAATAAAGTTTACCTGCAGTTGTGCGCATCCATATTAGGCCAGCAATTAAGTACGAGTGTTGCGCGAATTTTGTACGAAAGATTTTTGGCGCTTTATAATGGCAAACAACCAACCCTCGAAAAAATTTTAGAAACTTCGCCTGAAGTATTTCGCAGTATCGGCTTTTCAAATGCAAAAGCATCGTATGTACATAATGTCTGCACGTTTTTTATTGAGCATAAGATCACTGATGTACAATTGCATAAAATGGATGATGATGAAATAATTAAATTGCTGACGCAAATAAAAGGTGTCGGAAAATGGACCGTTGAGATGATCCTTATGTTTACTCTGGGAAGAGAAGATATTTTTGCAATAGATGACCTGGGATTAAAACAAATGACTATTAAACTATATAATCTTAAAGAAACAGATAAGAGATCGCTTCAGAAAAAAATAGAGCTTATTTCTCTCAGATGGAGCCCATACCGCACCTATGCCTGCATGTATTTATGGAAATGGAAGGATAGTGTGTAAATTAATTTTTCTTTATTAAAGGATTGTTGAGGCCGTTAATAACATTATCAACTACCAGGAACCCGGGAAGTTTTGAAAAGAATTGTGTAAGAGTTTTACAGCCGTATGTCCGCACATCAAAGCTTGGGTCCAGTTTTCGAAGGTTTATCCCCATAGTGGAAATATAAGCTTCGTTACTTTCGTTAATACTCATGTCATAAGCCTTATCGATTAACTTTGTATTTGCGTTGATTGCAGGCTTTGTTTTAAACTTATTTATTTTTTCCTTCTTTTCTTCCGTCGTCTCTGTTTTAGGTTCTAGATTTTCTACGTAGGTAAAAATTTCGCAAGATTTTACAAAGGCAGATGGCGTTTTTTTTTCACCAATACCCATAACAAAAATGCCGGCTTCTCTGATCCTTTTTGCAAGTCCGGTATAATCACTGTCGCTCGATACGATGCAAAACCCGTC
>JBDTHD010000269.1:0-8128 GCA_039937075.1 Ginsengibacter sp.
GCAGATACGCCACCATAGCTCACGATGGCCGCAGGTTTGTATCCCCATTCCTGCGATAGATATTCTAATGCATTTCTCAATGGCGCAGGATAATTATAATCGTACTCACCGGTTACAAAAATAAAAGCATCTGCCTCATCAATTTTTGCGCTCCACTGTTTTGTGTGCTCATGTTTGTACATTTTCATTATTGGATGATTAGGCTCATTCATCATTGGCAAATTCAATTCGCCCAGGTCTATAAACTCTACATTAAAATTACCATTTTGTTTAGCCAGCTCTGTTATCCATGCTCCTACGACAGGTCCTTTGCGTCCGGGGCGTACAGTGGAAGAAATTATTTTCAGATTATACATTTTCTATTTTTAGTTTTTTAAGATTATTATTTTAAATCCAATTTTTAATTTTCAATTTTCAACTTTCAACTTTCGATTCCCAATTCTCAATTCGCAATCAAAACCGAAGTCATCGTTAATGACCCCGCCACTGCTTTATCATTAAAGAATGAAATACTGTCATTGCTGCCTTTCAATCCCAATGAATACATGAGCGGCAAATAATGCTCGGGTGTAGGAATGGCAAGCTTTGCTTCGGCACCCAGGCTTTCATAATTGATCAATGATTTGAAATCCCCATTGAGGATCAATTTTTTAAAAGTAGCATTCATCTGCAACGTCCAGTCATATCCATAATTTTCATTCATTTTATCCCATGATACCATCCGCAGATTATGTACCATATTGCCGCTACCGATAATCAATACTCCTTTTTCCCTCAATCCATACAACTCTTTAGCCAGATCATAATGATAATTTGGCGGTTGGGTATAATCAATGCTGAGTTGCAACACAGGAATTTTTGCTTCAGGATACATGTGCCTTACCACAGTCCATGTACCATGGTCCAAACCCCAATCGTGATCTAATTCCACATGTGCAGAATGAAGAAGCGATACCGTTTTTTTTGCCAAAGCAGGATTGCCGGGCGCAGGATATTGCACATCAAATAGCGCCTGTGGAAATCCACCAAAATCATGAATAGTTTCGGGAAAATCCATTGCTGTGATGCGTGTGCCATTGCTAAACCAATGTGCAGAAACCACCAAAACCGCTGCCGGCGTTGGTATTGCCTTTGCCATCTGTGTCCAGCGTTGGCTAAATTCATTGTCTTCAATTCCATTCATGGGTGAACCATGACCGATGAACAAAACGGGCATCAAATGTTCCTGATCTTCCAGATTGCTGGTAAACTTATTAAATGATGCAATAGTCAACATTATTTTTTTCTTCCGTTTTATGAACTAAAAATTTCGATGCCCTATTTCTAATTACAGCTTCCGTCGGTAGAACAAGACTCGCCTTCTGTAATAATTAGTGGCTGATTTTCTTTTTCAAATTCTGCCCATGTTTGTTCCAATACCTCAGAAAATGTTTCGGGCGATTGTGCACCAGACACCGCATATTTATTGTTAAGAACAAAAAATGGTACTCCATTAATTCCTAAAGACTGTGCCTGCTTTTCGTCCTGCCTTACTTCGTTCGCAAAGGCATCTGAATTAAAAATTTCTCTTACTTCACTTTCCTCTAATCCAATAGAAAGGCCTGTTTCAAGAAGCGTTTCATTATCGTCTATATTCTTTCCCTTTACAAAATATGCTTTGAACAATGCCTCTTCCACTTCATTGCCCAATCCCTTTATCTTAGCGAATTGGATTAGCCTGTGAGCATTGAATGAATTAGCAACGACGGTATTCTTAGAATTAAAATCAAGCCCAACCTCTTTGGCAATGTTGGAAACGTGTTCCTGCATTTCCTCCGCCTGTTCTTTTGAAATTCCTTTTACAGATGACAAGTGTTGTATCGCACTCACCTTTGTGTTGGTTGTAAGATTAGGATCGAGTTCAAAACTTTTCCATACTACATTCACTTTATCTTTATGAGGAAACTTGTCTAATGCCATTTCAAACTTTCGTTTGCCTATGTAGCAAAACGGGTACCTCACGTCTGACCAAATATTTATTTCCATAAATTTTATTTTAATGCTTTTTCAATAACAATTGCAGGTTCAAATCCCAAATCTCTTTTTGATGGTTGGAATGAAAACCATCAGGATTTGCTAACAGGTTTTGAACCTCCAACAAAAACAGGTTCTCCATTTTTAGTTCCTTCAATGGCATCTAAATAAGCAGTGGCTGTTTTTTTAGCGTCAGGAAATGGAGCAGGATCCATTCCCACTTTAGCCGCTGTTTCTGCAACCCAATCCGGATGCACTACAACGATTCGGCGCCCTTCTGTAAGTTCGAGTGCTACAGCCCTGGCAAATCCTTCGAGGGCTGCATTAACCATCGCAATCAAAGATGTTTGTGGCATAGGAGAATAGGCAAGTACTCCTCCGGTTAGTATGAAAATACCTCCGGGTTTTAAATTTTTCAATCCCTTCCGAACTAAATTTACCTGTCCCAAAAGTTTGCTATTGACACTCAATTGTATTTCTTCATCTGTAATTTTATTCAGAAAAGAAAATGCGGCTTCGCCTGCTGCACAAATAATAGCATCTACCTGTCCAAGAGAAGAATAAAATGATTCAATATTCGAAGGATCGGTGATATCTATTGAAGGCTTTGTAGAACGCGAAGCTTCAATGACTTCATACCCTTTTTCTTTTAAAAGTTTGACTACTTCTTTTCCAATTGTTCCATGGGAACCAACTATTAACGCTTTCATTTTTATTGTTTTTTTATTAATCATTTCTTAAGCCACCAACTGATTTTCTACTTGTTGTTTTATCAATTGTATCTCAGCATTTATTTTTATTTCATCCCCCAGTAATACTCCACCAGCTTCTAAAGTGGAATTATAAGTAATCCCAAAATCTTTACGATTGATTTTTCCTGCAACTGTAAATCCTGCTTTTGTTTGTCCATAAGGATCAACAACTATTCCGCCAAATTCCACATTCAATGTTATTGCTTTGGTAATCCCGGCGATAGTTAAATCACCAGAAATTGTTCCTTCGTCCCCATTTATCTCATATTTTTTTCCTTCAAAATGTATTTGAGGATTTTTTTCGATGTTGAAAAAATCTGCGGATTTTAAATGAGCATCACGCTGTTCGTTGTTAGTATCAATTAAATCTACATCCGCTGTAAAATCAATTTTATTGGCAGTTTTGAAATCATTGGTTTCTGTTTCACCTTCAAGGTTGAATTTTTTAAAATGCCCGGTTACGGTTGAGATCATCAAGTGCTTAATTTTGAAAGTGATTTCACTGTGTGCGGGATCTATAGTCCATTTAATTGTTGACATGATTTTTTTGATTTTATTGTTTAAAATTTAATTGTTTGTTTTTTGTTGTTTATTTAATTATTTCCCTTATTTAGAAAGCGTTATTTTCATATATTAATTTTGTATTCCGCTTAGTTAAAAATCTTCATTATTTCTTCGTTTACTATTTCATTATCCCCTTTAATTACTATTTCTTTTGACTGAAGATTTCCTAAAATTCTTACCAGTTTGGAATTGGGCAATATTTTTTTTAATTCATTTATATCTTGCTCCTGATCAGAAATCTCAACAACAATTTTTTGCGTTGCTACTTCTTTTATCACTTCCGCTACTTTTTGAATGTCTTCCACGGGCACGGCAAGTACAATTATATCAGCTTCCCAGCAGCCATCTTTTACACATTCCAAAGATTCTAAATCTGCTTCCTGATATTTTTTTGAAATATCATTACTTAGCTGCTGCAATTCGCCCAATTTATTCGAAACCAGCAATAAACGGTAAGGCATACACGCAAATTGATTGACAAGTATTCTTCCATTTTTTTCCGTGGCTCCCACAATTGCTAACGTCTTCTTTAAGGCCATTTAATTATCTTTTTTTGTTCCACAAAGGTATCATGGTACTCAAGGGCTGACCAATGAGCTATGATAATAAATTACGTTGATGTATATCAAGAATTATGAAAGGCACTCGTAGTAAAGCGATAAATATCCCTGATTTCTATTTTACTTTTTGGAAAGAAATTTGTGACCGTAATGGGCGGAAGAGCTAAAATATTGTTAGAAAACCGACACTGCTTTTATTCCGTGGAATCCTACTATTGCCAGTCGCCTGCATCCGGATGAAACGATAAAAGAAATGGATAAAAAATATGACGCTACTGAACAACAAATTATTCCTAATTGGTTGTTTAACCGTTCAGAAAATATTTTATTGATTCCAGGAACTTCATCTGTTAAGCATCTTGAAAAAAAATTAAGCTCAGAAGATATTAATTTACCCAGGAAGATGTTGAAGCCACCAGTGAATCAGCAAAGGAAGTTGCAGAAGAACATTCATAATTTAATCCTAATCATAAATTTCAGGATTAACAGGAAAAGGAAGTCGTCTTCCATTTAAACCTGCAATGATATTTTCAGCTGCAATTTCTGACATTCCGTTTCTTGTTTCAAAAGTAGCGCTGCCAATGTGTGGCAAGACCGCAACAGTCGGCATTGTGAGCAATGGATTGTCTTTTTGCATTGGTTCAGGATTGGTAACGTCCAAACCAGCACCCCATATGATTTCATTTCGCAAAGCATAAATGAGATCATCTTCATTATGGATAGCACCGCGAGCTGTATTGATAAAAATAGAAGAAGGTTTCATTTTTTCAAAAGTGTTTTTGTTAAAAATACCTTTGGTCTCAGAAGATAAATTACTGTGAACAGAAAGCACATCACTTTTTTTTAGTAAATCTTCAAAAGAAACCAGTTCTGCATTTAATTCTTTTTCTGCTTTTTCATTATGGCTCCTGTTGTGATAAATCACTTTCATATTATAAGCACCAATGCATCTTTTCGCCATTTCAAAACCAATATTGCCCAAACCAAAAATTCCTAACGTCTTGCCAGCTAATTCAATTCCAAGATTTGCATTGGGTTCAAAAAATTTCCATTCTCCTTTCCTTATTTTTTCATTTAAATAAAATGCTTTGCGCGAAGCAGCCAGCATAAGCAGAAAAGCTATGTCAGCAGTGGGGCCATTCAAAACACCGGGTGTATTTCCTATCGGAATTTTTAAACGGTCAGCTTCAGCAATATCTACATTGTCAAAACCAACAGAATGCAGCGCAATAACTTTTAAGTGACTACATTCATTTAAAAAATAAGCGTCTATTTTATTGTAACCGGCTGATAAAAGCGCATCGCATTCTTTACAAAATTTAATTAATTCAGGCTGCGTTAAAATTCTTTTTTCTTCCCACTCAATCATTTCTATCCCTGCGTCCTTTAACTTTTGCAAACCTGTTTCGGGAATTTCCCTGGTTATAAATACTTTCATTTTCTTTGATTTTATTTTCTCGCTGCCATCTGTCCCCTAATTCGGCTAAGGGTTTCAGGCGTTATGCCTAAATACGAAGCAATCATGTGTTGCGGCACGCGTTGAAGACAGGTCGGAAAATTTTCAATAAGCTTTGTGTACTTTTCTTCAGCAGTCTCACTCAACGAACTCATCAATCTTCTTTGGGTAGCGATTAAACTATTTTGAATTAAGATACGAAAATATCGCTCAAATGCGGGCACTTTTTCAAGTAAAATATCCCAGGAGGGTTTGGTTATCAATAATAATTCGCAATTTTCTATAGCCTCAACATTATAAATGGAGGGTTCTTCTGTTAGAAAGCTGTATAAATCAGCAATCCACCAACCTTCAAAAGAAAATTGCAGGATGGGCTCATTCCCTTTTTCATCAACCCTAAAAGTACGCAACATGCCTTTTTCAACAAAAGAAGTATAACGACAAACATCTCCTTCCTGCAATAAATATTGCTTTTTTCTTAGTTTTTTTGGAATAAAAAGAGTTTTGCAAAATTCAAATTCTTCTTCCGTAATTGAAATGTGTTCCGTTATGCTTTTAAAAAAAAGTTCGAACATGTAAATAGATTAATGATTGATTCGCAAATTTATGATTTCTGTTTTCTAAATTATGGTTTCATAAATTACGAAAATTGCTGATTGTACATTTGCAAAAAAACGGACAAAATTATAATGGAAAATAATTATAGTATCAATGAATTTAATTCTATTCTTCAAAACAGGAAAAGCATTCATCCCAATCAATTTGAAAAAGGAAAGAAAATACCCAACGAAATAATCCGGCAGATTTTAGAAAATGCGAACCGCGCTCCTACTCATAAACTAACGCAACCATGGCGGTTTACGGTATTTTCAGGTAAAGGATTAGAACGTTTTGCAAAATTGCAAACGGATATCTATACCAAATATGCGGGAGAGGATTTTAAAGAAAAAAAACTTAAAAAATTGCAAGAATATCCGCTGATGTCTTCTCATGTAATTGCCATAGGAATGAAAAGAAGTACCACAGTTTCAATTCCGGAAACAGAAGAGATTATAGCCACTGCGTGCGCTATCGAAAATATTTATTTGTCATTAACGGCTTATGGTTTAGGCGGCTATTTATCCACCGGAGGAATCACTTATATAAAAGAAGCAAAACCATATTTTGATCTCAAAGAGGAAGACAAGTTAATCGGATTTTTTTTCATCGGCTACCCACAAATCCTTTCAAATCCGTTGACACAAAGAACTACGATTGACGAAAAAGTAAAATGGGTTAATGAATAAACATAGTAAGCAAACAAATAAAGCAAATTCTTATTTTGTTAATCAAAAAATTAAATTAGTAAAGTAGTTTTACAATTTGTTTTAATTTATAAGGCTGATTAATGCTCTTTTACTTTAGTTTGATAATAGTTATGTAATGTCTAAAGATTTTTATATTTTTATCCGCTTAATAAATTTCCCACGGTTGATTGGAAATAATTGCCGATTAAATTAACAATAAAATTATCTGAAATTAACTCATAACCTTAACTTATCTTTAAGTATCTGAACTCTCTAAAAAAATGAAAAAAGCCATTGTTTTTCTATATGTTTTTTTATCTGTCTCCATATTTGTAAATGCCCAGGATCCCCATTTTTCACAATTTTTTGCTTCGCCACTTACTCTAAATCCCGCATTTACAGGAAAGTTTGACGGAACTTTACGTATTGCTGGAAATTACCGAAACCAATGGCCTACGTTTGGCGACGTTTATACTACTTCCACCCTGAGTGTTGATTTCGATATTTTAAAAGATAAACTTCCGGATTATGATACATGGGGAATAGGCATTTTGGCGCTTACGGACAGGGCCGGTGGTGGCGTACTTACTAATAATTATTTGGGACTGTCAACTGCGTATCATAAGTCGCTTGATGAAGATGGTTTTTCGCAATTGAGTATTGGCTTCCAGGGAACTTATGGACAGAAAAGCCTTGATAAAAATAAACTCTATTTTGAAGACCAGCTCACTCCTTTTGGCTTTACAGGAGTGACGCAGGAAACTTTTGTCAACGATAATCTGAACATCAATTACCTGGATGTAAATGCAGGATTGTTATATTCTCTATCAACAGATATTACCAACAACTTTTACGTGGGCGCATCCATGTATCACATCAACAGGCCGAGTGAAAGTTTCCAGGGCGCCAACTGGAATATCGCATCAAGAACAACCATTAGCGCCGGCGGATATTTCCCCGTCTCAGATATACTGACTTTGCATACCAGCGGCATCTATCAATACCAGGCAAAGGCAACTGAAACTGTTGTTGGCGGAGCATTAGCTGCAGTAATTGATCCAAAATCGGAGCAGCCATCAAATGTATATGCGGGCTTATGGTATCGTTTAAATGATGCAATTATTCCTTATGTTGGATTAGAATTTTCGGGATTAAGAATTGGCGCTACTTATGATATAAATGTTTCCAGTTTAAAAGCCGGCGCCCAAAGCCGCGGTGGAATGGAACTATCACTGATATACATAAAAAAACCTGCGGGATACAAAGGAATTCCTTGTCCTAAATTCTAGAAAAACCATTTCGATTTTCTATAAGATATTTTCGTTTAATTCAAAAAAAATGCTTCCCAAATTAATGAGAAGCATTCGGTAAGTAGCACGTACGGGATTCGAACCCGTGATTCCTCCGTGAAAGGGAGGCGTCTTAACCCCTTGACCAACGCGCCATTTTTTTCTAAGGGACGGCAAAGATAATCTTAGGCTCTTTTGTTGCCAAATA
>JBDTHD010000270.1:0-6523 GCA_039937075.1 Ginsengibacter sp.
TAATGCAGAATTCTATCGACCCGAGCAAAGAGCTCGAATCGTCCGCATTTGAAAATTGCGACATTGAATTTACAGACAGCCTGGATAAACTTCGCGAGGCAAATTTCTATATTGTAGCAGTTCCTACACCGGTTGACAAGCATAATGTGCCCAACCTCACTCCTGTAATTAGCGCAAGTGAAACGATGGGAAAAGTGCTTCAGAAGGGCGATTATGTTGTGTTTGAAAGTACCGTCTATCCTGGTTGTACAGAAGAAGATTGTCTTCCCGTAATAGAAGAATTATCCGGCCTAAAAATGTGTGATGATTTTAAATTAGGTTATTCACCGGAAAGAATTAATCCGGGAGATAAAGAACATACTTTGGCCAGTATCATAAAAGTGGTGAGTGGTTGTGATGAAGAAAGTTTGGAAACGATTGCAAAAGTGTATGAACTGGTGGTTGCTGCAGGCGTTCATCGTGCATCATCTATCAAAGTTGCGGAAGCTGCAAAAATTATTGAAAATACACAGCGTGATTTAAATATCGCATTGATGAATGAACTTTCAATTATTTTTGATAAGATGGGAATAAATACATTTGAAGTGTTAGCCGCTGCGGGAACAAAATGGAATTTTTTAAAATTTCAGCCGGGACTTGTAGGTGGCCACTGTATTGGCGTTGATCCTTATTATCTTACTTATAAATCTCAAAAACTTGGTTACGATTCGCAGGTGATTCTTGCAGGGCGCGTTATCAATGACGGTATGGCAGCGCTTGTTGCACGGAAAGTTTTGCAACACATCATTCAAAATACAAGCGATGTTAAAAACGCCAAGGTTCTGGTAATGGGTGCCACTTTTAAAGAAAATGTAAGTGATATCAGGAACTCGAAAGTGGCTGATATTATTAAAGAATTAAAATCGTATTCTTTACAAGTTCACGTTACTGATCCTCACGCCAGCAGTGATGAATTAAATCATGAATATGGATTTGAATTAACTCCTGAACTTGAAAATGATTATGCGGCCGTGATTATTACGGTACCCCATAATGACTATATAAAAATGGATGATAATTCCTTTTCGAATATTACAAAACCTGGAGCGATGATAGCAGACTTGAAAGGAATTTATCGGGGTAAAATTTCAAGCCGTAAATATTGGAGCTTATAAAAAATAATAAATTGGAAAACAAATTTCACAACAAAGATTTAAGAGATTCTTCTTTTTTAGTTACTGGTGGTGCTGGTTTTATCGGAGGCCATATTGCTGAATATTTATTAAAAAACGGAGCAGCAAAAGTGAGGGTAATTGATAATTTCTCTAATGGGTTTCAATCTAATCTCGATATTCTGCAGAAGTACGACAACTTTGAATTCATTGAAGGCGATATAAGAAATGTCGACTTTTGCCATAAAGCATGTGAAGGCATTAATTACATTAGTCACCAGGCGGCTTTAGGTTCTGTTCCTCGTTCTATTAAAGTTCCTTCAGCTACTAACGACGTGAATGTTGGAGGGTTCGTAAATATTCTTAAAGCCGCAGTTGACAATAAGGTGAAACAATTTGTTTATGCATCTTCTTCGTCTGTATATGGCGATGAACCAACATTGCCAAAAAGAGAAGACAGAATTGGTAATTGTTTGTCTCCTTATGCAGTTAGTAAAAGAGCGGATGAACTTTATGCAGCGGTGTTTGCAAAAGCTTACGGAATACCGGTTTTAGGCTTTCGGTATTTTAATATTTTTGGACCACGACAGGATCCTGATGGTCCTTATGCGGCAGTAATTCCTTTGTTCGTAAAAGCAATTATGAACCACACTTCTGCTTTTATAAATGGCGACGGAGAGCAAACGAGAGATTTTACTTTTGTAGAAAATGCGGTCCAAATAAATATCAAAGGAATGCTTTCTGAAAATGAACAATCAAAAAATAAAGTTTATAATGTAGCGATAGGCGAAAATTATTCTGTGAATTTTTTATACAATTCTATCAAGAAACATTTGCAAAGCGATATTGAACCTATTCATCGTGAGCCTCGTGACGGGGACATACGAAACTCTCTTGCTGATACCTCTCTCGCCAAAAATTTATTAGGTTACCAGCCAACGACCAAATTTGAAACAGGCCTGGTGAAGACGATTGAGTTTTTTAAAGATTTATATTCACAAAAATAATTTTAAGACTGCTTTAATTTTCTGTAATGCCATTTATTAAAACCGAATTTCCTGGTCTGATGGTTTTTGAACCAAAAGTTTTTGAAGATAGTCGCGGATATTTTTTTGAAAGCTATAATAAGAATACGTTTTCAGAAGAAGGTGTTACCATTGATTTCGTCCAGGATAACCAGGCACAGTCATCATTTGGCGTTATTCGTGGGTTGCATTTTCAATTGGAACCACATACGCAAACCAAACTTCTCCGTGTCTTATCCGGTGAAATTATTGACGCTGTAGTTGACATGAGAAAAAATTCACCGACTTACGGTAAAGCCTACACGATTTTGCTTTCAGCAGAAAATAAAAAACAACTTTTGGTTCCAAAAGGATTTGCACATGGTTATTCTGTAATTAGTGAAACTGTAGAAGTGTTTTATAAATGTGATGAATTTTACCATAAGGAAAGTGAAGGTGGTATTTTATGGAATGATCCTGCTTTGCAGATTGACTGGCGAGTTCCAAACGATAAAGCCATCGTTTCTGAAAAAGATGTTCAATTACCTTTGTTGAAGGATTGCAATCATAACTTTGTTTTTAAAGGTTGAAAAAATAAGATGGTTTCTCAAAAGTTTACTCCTACAATTTTAGTAACTGGCTCTAATGGCCAATTGGGAAATGAAATAAAAGTTCTCTCAAAATTTTTTCCTTCTTATAATTTTTTATTTGTTTCAAGAGAAGAACTTTCAATTGAAAATTCTGAATCCCTGCAATCATTTTTTGAAAAAAATAAAATTGATTATTGCATTAACTGCGCTGCCTACACTGCGGTTGACAAAGCTGAATCTGAAACAGAAAAAGCATTTTTGATTAACGCAGATGCTGCAGGAAAGCTGGCAACTATTTGTTTAGAACATCAAACAAAGCTCATTCATATTTCTACTGATTATGTATATGATGGAAGCGTGCATATCCCTTTAAAAGAAGAAAACGCCGTCGGTCCGGTCAATGTGTATGGTTCCTCAAAATTAAAGGGTGAAGAATTGGCGCTCGATAATAATCCATCTGCGTTAATCATTCGCACTTCATGGGTTTACTCTTCCTTCGGAAATAATTTTGTAAAGACAATGTTGCGTTTGTTCAGGGAAAAAGAGGAAATAAATGTGATCAACGATCAATTGGGCTCACCGACTTACGCCGCTGATTTGGCTTCTGTGATTATGGAATTTATTGAAAAGACCCAGCAAGGTGAAACGTTTTCGGGCATTGTGAATTATTCCAACGCCGGCACAACCAATTGGTATGAATTTGCGCAAGAAATAAAATCATTGGTAAACAGCAATTGTAAAATAAATCCTATTCCAACCTCTTCATATCCTACTCCCGCAAAACGACCACTGTATTCAGTTTTAGATACTTCTAAAATAAAAGAAATCCTTCATTTAGAAATTTCATCCTGGAAAGAAAGTTTGAAAAAATGTCTTGAAACACTGATCCCGGGCTCTGTTCTTTAGAAAGCAAGCTTGTTAAAATTTTTTTCGGTCACCAAAACATAAAAACATCGAAAAAGTTTGTTTACTACCTTCGATCTAATTCAGAAAGATTATTTACATGAAAAAGCGATTTTTTACATTCAAAAACCTTGTTGCTTGCTTTACTATTTTGTATGCTCTCTGCATGATAATTATTACTATATTTTATGACGGCCATTCAGCTTTTAATTACAGAGCTTTCTTTTCCTTTCTTTTTTTTCTTTTCTTAGGTATCGTACTGTTGTTTCAAAAAAATAAGCCATTTGAAAAGAGACGACTGATTGTTCTTTTTTGGACGCTTGTTGTTACTGCCTTTGCAATTTTGATAGCTACAGTAATAACTCAAAAAAAGCAGATTGAAAAACTGCAAAAGATGGACCAAACAAAAAATGTTATTAAATAATTATTGCTAATCCGTTTAAGTACAGACGGCAGAAAAGCTTTCTCTTTTCCCTCTATCTTTGCAATTAAATTTCAGAGGCTTGGATACAAAATTTCAATCAAAATATATTCCTTATTTTCACACGGGAAAGTTTACTAAAACTGTTTTGGATTATGTATATGAATCTCCAGAACTAAGAGATTTTTATGAGCATCCCGTGAACCTGGAAGGTGTAAAATCCGCGATTGTTGAGAGAAAAAAATTCAATACCAATCGTCAGTTATTGGTAGATCAATTTACGGATCAATACCAGGATTTTAAGGATTGTGATGCTGTAAAATCCAGTATCCAAGCACTTTCTAATGAAAATACTTTTACCATCTGTACGGCGCATCAGCCGAATATTTTTACGGGCCATCTTTATTTTATTTATAAAATTTTGCACACGATAAAGCTGGCTGATTCTTTAAAAAAAGAATTGCCGGAATATAATTTTGTTCCTGTTTTTTTTATGGGAAGTGAAGATGCGGATTTGGATGAATTAAATCATATAGTAATTGACGGTGAAAAGTATAAATGGGAAACGACGCAAACGGGCGCTGTTGGGAGAATGAAAGTAGATGACAATCTGTTGAAATTAATTGAAAAAATTTCAGGAAGGCTGTCCGTTGAAAAGTTTGGAAACGGGTTGATAGAATTAATGAAGAAATCATTTACGAAAAATTCAACGATTGAAAATTCCACTTTTTTGTTTGTTCACTATCTTTTCAAAGAATACGGATTATTGATTCTTTTGCCTGATAGCGCTGGATTTAAAAGAGAAATGCTTTCCATTTTTGAAGATGATATTTTTAATCATACTTCTTCAGAAATTGTCGAACAAACTTCTGGAAAATTATCTCAACATTATAAAGCGCAGGCTTATCCGCGCGAGATTAATTTATTTTACCTAAAAGGTAATTTACGAAACAGGATTGTTCCTGTAAAGGATCATTTTGTAATTCATGATACGGATATTATTTTTTCAAAAGAAGAAATAAAAAATGAATTACTTGAACATCCTGAACGGTTTAGTCCAAATGTAATCTTGCGTGGTTTATTTCAGGAAGTAATTTTGCCGGATGTGGCGTGGATTGGTGGTGGTGGCGAATTGGCGTACTGGCTGCAATTAAAAGAAATGTTTAAAAATTATTCGGTTCCGTTTCCTGTTTTAATTCTTAGAAATTCCTTTCTAATCTTTGATGAAAAACATATAGAATTATTAGACAAATTAAAGTTGAATATTCTTGATCTTTTTAAAGGAAAAGAAATTTTATTAAATGAAATAGTAAATCGGGAAAGTCATTCTGTTTTAAATTTAGACAAACAGAAAAAAGAATTTGAAAATATTTATTCAGAAATAAAATCGATTGTTAGTCCTATTGACTCTACTCTTGAAGAGCATACAAAGGCATTAGAAACAAAGCAAATGAAAAGACTTTCTTCTTTGGAAAAGAAAATGCTTCGGGCCGAAAAAAGAAAATTTGCTGATCAAAAAAATCAATTGGATAAAATATTTTCATCACTATTTCCCGATGATGGTTTACAGGAACGCACAGAAAATTTTATGCTTTTTTATTCCAGGTTGGGGAATGACTTTTTTAAAATTCTGTATGATGCTTCGTTGACTTTAGAACAAGAATTTTGTGTTATTGAGAGTGTACCGGAAAGCAATAATGCAAAATAAAAATCATGCTTATTTATTGGTTTACTATTGAAGTGCGTAATTGATATTTCTGCGCTGTTTGTTTTCTGTATAATTATTCAGCCGAAAGTTGTTCAGCTTTTTTCTCCACGTCTTCCTTCATTTCTTTTTTAAATACTACTAATTTTTTTGCCAGATTTTTATCAGAAATTCCCAAAATCTCTGCCGCTAATATTCCCGCGTTTTTTGCTGCGTTGAGGGCTACAGTAGCGACTGGGACTCCATTGGGCATTTGCAAAATAGAAAGAACTGAGTCCCAGCCATCAATAGAGTTGGAAGATTTTATGGGCACGCCAATCACAGGTAAAGTAGTAAGTGAGGCAATCATTCCGGGAAGATGTGCAGCTCCGCCAGCGCCGGCAATAATTATTTTTAATCCACGCTCAATAGCAGACGAACTGTATTCAACCATTCTCAATGGCGTGCGATGAGCGGAAACAATCGTAAGTTCATACGGAACTTCAAAGTGTTTTAAAATTTCCGCAGCGGCGTGCATAATTTTTAAATCACTGTCGCTGCCCATAATAATTCCCACAACCGGTTGAACTGATTTTGCCATTTTTTTATTTTGAAAGAATAAAGATAATTGAAATGAGTAAAAGCAAAATGCTGAAAGCTCAAAGCTTAGAGATTCGCAATATCCCCGGATAATAAAGCAACAGTAGCTTCTGCCATTTTCGCCTGGTAAAGCGCATTGTATAAACGATTCTTCGCGTCGTTATAACTTA
>JBDTHD010000271.1:0-16320 GCA_039937075.1 Ginsengibacter sp.
TCATTACCGGCAGGAGAGGAAATCATAATACCAAAGCGAACCGCATCGGCGCCATATTCATGAATTAGCGTCAAAAGATCCGGGCTGTTTCCCAAACTCTTACTCATTTTTCTTCCCATTTTATCACGCACCATTCCTGTAAAATACACATCACTAAAAGGCTTTTCGTGCATGTATTCCATCCCGGACATTATCATACGCGCCACCCAAAAGAAAATAATATCCTGGCCTGTAACCAAAACTGACGTTGGATAATAATAGTTGATCTCTTTATTATTGGGTTCTGTAATTCCTTTAAAAACTTCTATTGGCCAAAGCCAGGAAGAAAACCAAGTGTCGAGTACATCTTCATCTTGCTTTAGTTGAGCATTGATTATTGAATATTGATTATTGAATATTTCTTTTGCCTTCTCTTTAGTTTCCGCAACTACAAATCTTCCTTCCTCATCATACCACGCGGGAATTTGTTGTCCCCACCAAAGTTGCCTGCTGATGCACCAGTCTTTTACATTTTCCAGCCAATACTTATAAGTCGCATTAAATTTTTCACCAGGATGAATATTTACTTTCCCGCTGGTTACCGCTTCTAATGCAGGCTGCGCCATTTCTTTCATCTTTACAAACCACTGCGTAGATATTTTTGGTTCTACAACTGCGCCCGAGCGCTGACTATAGCCTAACCTGGTTTGATATTCTTCTTCCTTTACCAGCAAGCCTTTTTCTCTTAATTCTTCCACGATTTTCTTCCTGGCAACAAAACGATCTTCACCGATAAAAATTTGTGCGGCCTCGCTTAAAGTTCCGTCATCATTTAATGTATCGATTACAGGAAGATTAAATTTTAAACCGATATTGAAATCATTAATATCGTGAGCAGGAGTAATTTTTAAAATCCCGGTTCCAAAATCTTTATCTACATATTCATCAAAAATTACCGGCACTTCTTTATTAATCAATGGAACAATTACTTTTTTCCCTTTAAAATTCGTGTAACGGTCATCGTTAGGATTGGCGCAAACTGCCACATCGCCCATAATAGTTTCCGGCCTTTGCGTTGCGATGGTTATAAATTGCCTTTCTTCAGTCGTCGGTTGTCGGTTATCGGTTGTCGTTTCTCCATCTTCGGCTATCTCATATTTGATATAATACAACTTCCCTGTTACATCTTCATATTCCACTTCTTCATCGCTCAATGCAGTTTTGGCGGCGGGGTCCCAGTTTATCATCCTGGCGCCGCGATAGATCAATCCCTTTTTATAGAGATCAATAAACACTTTGATGACCGCTTTATAATAATGATGGTCCATGGTAAATGAAACCCTTTCCCAATCAACACTACAGCCTAGTTTTTCTATCTGGTTGTAAATAATATTTCCATATTTTTCTTTCCATTCAAAAGCGTATTTCAAAAATTCTTCTCTTGATAAATTATTTTTATCAATCCCTTTTTCTCTTTTCAACATATCAACCACTTTCGCTTCTGTAGCAATAGAAGCATGGTCGCTTCCCGGAACCCAGCAAGCATTGAAACCGCTCATTCTCGCTTTTCTCACTAAAATATCCTGCACAGTTTCATTGAGCGTATGACCCATGTGTAAAACGCCGGTAACATTTGGCGGTGGAATTACTACAGTAAAAGCAGGCCTTTCGTCAGGTTGGCTTTTAAAATAATTTTTATTCTTCCAGTGTTGATACCACTTTTCTTCCACCTGGCTGGGTAGATAATTTTTACTGATTTCCATATTCTGATTAAAAAAATTTATAGCCAGCAAATGTAATACAAACATGGTTTAGTATCTTGCTAACTACATTAGTAAATTGAATTAAAAAGACTCATTGTTATACTCAATCGTTGATATTGAAACCACCGGTGGATATGCGGCCGGAAACGGAATTACAGAAATAGCTGTGTTTATAACTGATGGACTTTCGGTTAGTAAAGAATTTCATACGCTGCTTAATCCGCATTATACCATCCCGAGATATGTAGAATATTTAACAGGAATTACCAACGAAATGGTGGAATTCGAAAGAGACTTCAAAAGTATTGCCGACGAGCTGTATGAATTATTATGCGATAAAGTTTTTGTGGCTCACAATGTCAATTTCGATTATTCTTTTATAAAATATCATTTGTTGCAGGCGGGATACGAACTGAATTGCAAAAAATTATGTACGGTTCGATTGAGCAGAAAAATACTTCCTGGTTTAAAAGGTTATGGTTTAGGAAAAATAACCAACCACCTCGGAATTGAAATTGAAGATCGGCACAGGGCTACAGGCGACGCAGCAGCTACCGTAAAACTTTTTCATCATTTGTTGAAGTGTGACACGAACGGTGATATACACACGATGTTGAAAGCGAACAGCAAAGAGCAATTTTTACCTCCGAATATGGCAGCCCAGGAAATAAAAAAATTGCCACAACATCCCGGAGTTTATTTTTTTCACGACAAAAAAGGAAAAGTGATTTATGTGGGCAAAGCAAAGAATTTAAGCAAAAGAGTAAACAGCCATTTTTCAAATAATAAACCTAATAAGCAAAAGCAGGAATTTTTAAAAAAGATATATCACATTACTTACCAGGAAACAGCAACTGAGCTGATGGCTTTTATTTTGGAAAGTATAGAAATAAAAAAACTGTGGCCGGAGCAAAACCGCAGCCAGAAAAGGTTCCAGCAAGTTTACGGTTTGTATTCCTTTGAAGACAGCAAAGGTTACCTGAGATTGTGTATTGAAAAGAAGAAGAAAAATTTAAAAGCTTTATATACTTTTAATCTCCTCACGGAAGGCTACACTTTGCTTCGGAATTTAATTTCTGAATTTGAACTCTGCCCCAAATTGTGTTTTCTGCAATCGGGAAATATTGAATGTCAATCGCTATTAGAAAATAAATGTAAAGGAGCGTGCGAACAAAAAGAACCTGCTGAAAAATACAATACAAGAGTGTTAGATTGTATTGATTATCTACAAATGAATTTACCTTCCTTTGCTTTGGTGGAAGAAGGTTTGGAAGAACATGCGCAAAGTTGCATCCTTGTAGAGAAAGGAAAATTTTATGGAATGGGATATTTGCCCGCGGATATAAATATCCAACATGTAGATGAATTGAAAAATTACCTGACTCCTTATTCAGAAAATGACTATATCCGCGGAATTATTTTTCAATATGCTGAAAGATTTCCTTATAAGAAAGTTGAATTCGCACCAGGTATTCACTAAACAGGAATCGTAATTATTTCTTTGTTTACTGTTTTAAAAACTACCCCACGCCTCGTTGTTCTTTAAAAAAGTTTAAAACGATGCCTTGTTTTTTGTGGCGATTTTTCCAGAGAAAAGTGATAGCCTTTTTTTTCCGAACTTTTATTAATCGATTCATTTATAAAAATATAAGGAACGTATAAAGCCTCAAGCCAGAGAACTGCCGCCGCATATATTACGAAGAAAAAACCAATAATATTGCCTCCTGTTACTCCACCGCGCCCCGAAGGCTCAAGTAATAAAGCACCACCGACAAGAGCTACCAATCCCGTCCCGCCAATTATTACAGCTGCTGTTTTATCGGGTCGTGCCCAAAGTCCCACGCTTACTATATCCGGTAAATTCATTGTAATAATTTTGCTTTTTCCAAAAGGTGCTACCTGTATTCTTCCATCTCTCAAAGCAAACAATGCTCCTTTTATCTTTTTTATATCAACAGAATCTTTATAGAAAATTTTTACCAGGTTGCCATTTCTATAAATTCGCGTATGTCTGCTGTTTTTCGCTACCAACGCTGTATTGATATCGATTTGTTGTGGACTTTTAATTTTTTGTGAATAACATGGAAATAAAATAATCACACAGAAAAAAGTTAGCAATGGTTTCATCATTTAAAAGTAATAATTATTCTTTCTAACACAAAAATTAACGACTTTTAAATTGCAAGATTTATTACAGCCCAAAGTGCCACGACTGAAATAGTAGCCCACAAAATAATTCCCTGCAGCAAAGGTTTAACGCCAACGGATTTCAAAACAGATGCTGATAAGCCCGCGCCAATTAAAAACAAAGTAACAGTTAATCCTACCTTTGCCAGGTCAACAATCCGGGTTGAAATAGGATGAATAAAAGGTAAGTATGTGTTAAGAGTCATTCCCAAAATAAATAAGCCAATGAAATAAGGAATTTTAATTTTTTGTTTCCCTGTTTTAAAAAATACTGCTGTCAAAATTGACACGGGGATAATCCATAAAGCACGTGCAAGTTTTACCGTAGTTGCTACCTGCAAAGCTTCTGCTCCATATTTGTTAGCAGCGCCTACCACAGAACTTGTATCGTGGATGGCGATTGCGCTCCACAATCCAAATTGCATTTGCGATAAATGTAATTGATGACCTATATATGGAAATAAAAATAAAGCAACAGAATTTAAAATAAATACTGTCCCTAATGCAACAGAAATTTGTTTTTCGTCTGCTTTTATTAGAGGGCTGATAGCCGCTATGGCGCTGCCTCCGCATATCGCTGTTCCGGTAGAAATAAGATGAGATGTTTTCTTTTCTATTTTAAAAAATTTCCCCAACAATAATCCAAATGCAAGTGTTCCGCAAATGGATGCAACTGTAAATAGAAATCCTTCTTTCCCCGAATGTATGGCGCTTTGAACATTCATCCCAAAACCCAGACCAACCACAGAAACCTTTAATAAAAAAGAAGTGGCTTTATGATTTAAATGTAAAAATGGATGTCCCGAAAACTGGGCAATTGCGAAACCGATAAGTAACGCAACCGGCGGGCTAACGAACGGAGTAAGACAAACTATAAGCGCGACAACAAAAATGATTTCCCTCGTTGAAACTTTTTTGTCTAATATATTTCTTAAAATTTTTTGTGTTGGTTGAATTGTCTTTGTTTCCATAACTAATGTTTTTCCATTTGAATACAATGAATATTCATTGTATCTTTTGAATGCAAATTTCATCAGTATATAAGAGGGAAAGAAATTGCTAATAGTAATACGCGATTACCTGAAGTTATGGTGAGAAGTAAATTTCATGAACGATTCAGCAAGCGCATTAGTCTCACCATGAAGTTGAATAAAATAAAAATAGCGTTCAATATCTAATCCTTTAATATCAATTATTTTGAATTCATTTTTTTTCAGTTCGTTCAAAACGGAATGAATAGACAGGAAGGCCATGCTGTTAGAATGTAAAAGATAGGATTTGATGCTTTCTGTACTTGAAAGCTGCATTTCAATTTTTAATTCCCGCATTTTAATTCCTGAATTTTTTAATGCGTGGGAAATGACTTCGAGTGTTCCCGAACCGGGCTCTCTTAATAGTAAAGGAATATTTTTTAATTCTGCCGGTTGAATGGTTTCTTTCTTAAAAAGGGAATTTTTGTTTGAAGAAACCAAAACAATTTCATCTTTTATAAATTCAGAATATTTAATAGCGGTATTTTTTGAACGGCCCTCAATTATTCCTAAATCTATCTCCTTATTTTTTAAGGCATTTTCTATTTTCTCAGTGTTGTTGGTCGTTAACGTTATCTGTACGTCGGGAGTTTTTTTATGAAAAGAAGCGAGTACGGGCGGAAGTACATATTGGGCAACAGTAGTACTGGCGCCCAATCGCAACTTTCCTTTTTGCTTATGAGAAAAACTGCCCATTTCAAATTCAAGGTTCTGATAAAATGAAAATAATTTTTCAGTATGCTGTTGCAGCATTTCACCGGCTGGTGTCAGCTTTATCTTTGAACCATTTCTGTCAAATAATTTTACTTTAAAATGATGTTCCAATTCATGAATGTGTTTGGTAACAGCGGGCTGCGTAATGTATAATTCCGCCGCAGCTTTTGTAAAATTAAGTCGCCTGGCAACTGCACGAAATACTTTAAGTCGAAAATCGAACATGGTGTGAAGATAAAAAGAAACCGGGTGCAATTCTTTTTTGTATAAATGCCTTTTAAGAAACTTGTAAGATTAAATCGCTGTAAGAATGTGATTCATAATCAGCATCTTTTATCTCAAATAGATTTGCGTAGTATTTACATTGTTCCTTTAATTTTTCAATTCCGATATTTCCAGTTTCGATTGCTTCTACCTCAACAAAAGTTCCGAGGTTTTCAACTTTATCAAAATGAAATTTTACATTCTCAATAAAATAGATTTTACGCTTTTTATTTACAATTACTTTTATTCCGTGAATCTTTGTCAATATTTCTTTTAGGGCAAGATTTGGTTGAAACTGGTATAATAAAATATCAGATTGTTTTGAGTCAGAAATGTTCTTTCTTTCATAGTAGATCAGCGAATTTTCAATGTTTCCTTCCCGAAGTTTAAGCCTGCCTTTTTCAACAGAAAAGTACGTATCTACCTGGTGATCTTCTCCTTTAAAAACAGGATTGATTGTATGCATTTTTTTTTCCAGCGAATCCAAATCATTTGTTAGTGCTTTAAATTCAAAATTAGTAAGATGCATGTTTTCTGTATTTGTGTGAAAAAAAAACCCTGTGGAAAGACCTACAGGTTTTTATAAAAAAAAAATTAAATTTTATTTTTCATAAGGGAAATTCCTTGACACTTTTTTCATCATCCTTGTAATGAGTTGATCCGTAGAACTCATCACGTCGTCGTTCATGGCTTTATAAAACCGCCAAAGCAAATTTCCATCTGAGCCATTATATATTTGCATTGTTAACGCTCCGCTTCCGGTTTTGCTACCCATGCTGCCAAATAAAATAGTTTTCGCAATAGCGCCACCTTCTGAGGCTGTTTTTTCGTATTCATAATTGCATTTAATTACCGCATCTACCCCTAATATTTTGCAAATGGAATCCTGGGTTAATAAATCCAGGTTGTCATAAACTCCTTTTGATTTTAATAAAGCATTTGTGCGGGTAGGATCCTGGAACGTTACAGAATATTTATCCGCCTTTCGCAAGAGATAAGTAAACATGGAAGATTGAAGATTGGTTGTCAAACTTTTTTCTTCATTTTTATTAGCCGAAGAATCGTAATGTTTAGGAATTCGTTTATAGGTAATCGCAACGTCGAAGGGAAGTATAGCGACGGTTTTCTGTTTCTGAATTTCTGATTTAAGGTTTGGCGCAGAATAAGTTTGTTTTGCCGCCTCAAACTGAGCGAAACCTGAAATAGTAAGCACCAAAAAAAGGCTGGAAATAAAGATTTTGATTTTCATAAACTTTTAGTTTTTTAATCTTGCAATAACAGATACCAAAATCGGCATTTTAAAATTTTCAGGATTCTTTTTTCAGTAAGCTATCCATTCTTTCGCGAGATTTATTAAATATCATTATTCCGTTTTTGACACCTTTTCTTTTTTGTTTCTTTTCTTCTTCTGATAAATGATTTTCCGCCTGGCATTCTTCTGAACAACAACCTTCATATTTTTCTGCACATACCTTACATTGAATAAAAAGTAAGTGGCAAGCTTCATTAACGCAGTTAGTATGTGTATCGCAAGGTTCGCCACATTGATGGCAATGGCTGATTACTTCATCACCAATTTTTTCACCAAGTCTTCCGTCAAAAACAAAATTTTTACCAAGGAATTTGTTGGGTAAATTTTCGTCTTTAACCTTATTGGCATAATTAATAATTCCCCCTTCAAGATGGTACACATTTTTAAAGCCGTTTAATAACATATAGGCGCTGGCTTTTTCACAACGAATACCGCCGGTGCAATACATAATAATATTCTTATCTTTTTTTTCCGCAAGGATCCTAACGGCCATGGGTAGCTGCGCCCTGAAAGTGTCAGATGGAATCTCAATTGCATTTACAAAATGGCCTACTTCATATTCATAATGATTGCGCATGTCCACGATAATTGTTTCCGGGTCCGCCGAGAGTTTGTTAAATGAATCTGCATCAACATATTTCCCTTTCTGATTCATATTAAATGCCGGATCAATAATTCCATCTGCCACAATTTTATCGCGCACTTTTACTTTCAATACCCAAAAACTTTTCCCATCATTATCAACGGCGATATTTAAACGTACCGCTTTTAAAAAAGAAATACTATTAAGATATTCTTTAAATTTTTCAAAATTAGATTCGGGTACGCTCAGTTGCGCATTAACGCCTTCTGAAGCAATATAAACGCGGCCAAAAACTTGTAGCTCATTTAAATTTTTGTAAAACTCGTCGCGAAAAACTTGTGGATTTTCGATAGATGCATACTTGTAAAACGAAAGCGTAATGCGCGGCTCTGTTTCTTCAAATAGTAATTTCTTAAGTTCTTTTTGAGAAACGCGATTGTGTAATAATGCCATAACTACTATTTTGCCCGGTTTTTTTTGAGACATTTACAGGATGAATCAAACCTAATAAAGGCGGCCAAAATCAAACTGCAAAGTTAAATCAAGTGAGTGTGTTTAAA
This sequence comes from Ginsengibacter sp., assembly GCA_039937075.1. Lineage (GTDB taxonomy): Bacteria > Bacteroidota > Bacteroidia > Chitinophagales > Chitinophagaceae > Ginsengibacter. The sequence continues at coordinate 8,394 of JBDTHD010000271.1, forward strand.
AAACAGGTATGCGATTTGTTTAGGAAAGAATTAATTGTTGAAAATAATTATTATTAACTTAAAAATCTTTATGAAAAAGACAATTTTTTTTATTGCTACTTTATTTTTTTTGGGAAATGCAAAAGCACAGGACGTACATTTTGGAATTAAAGGAGGTTTAAATGCTTCTTCATTAAATAATAAAAATTCTGACGAAGAAACTAAAATTGGATTTAATGCCGGGTTTCTTGCTCATATCCATACAGCGAATAAGTTCTGGGCATTTCAGCCTGAAGTTTATTATTCTTTAGAAGGGAACAGGCCTAAAATGATTCCACAAGGGACGGGAAACACAAACTTAAATTACTTAAATGTTCCTGTTTTAGTTCAGTATATGTTTGATAATGGATTTAGACTAGAAACGGGCCCACAAATTGGATTTCTATTAAGCGCTAAAAATAAAACAAATAATACCACCACTGATTTCAAAAGTCAATTTAAAAGCACTGCATTTTCAATTCCGCTGGGACTTGGTTATTTGACTACAACTGGTTTGGGATTTGACGCAAGATATAATTTTGGACTTAGCAATATTTACAAGTCCAATGAACCTAAAATTCGCAGTAATGTTTTTCAATTCGACGTATTTTATCAATTCAGTCATAAAAAATAAAATCCGTTGATTTAGATTGCGAAGAAGCCGGTAGAAAACATCATGAACCCTCTGTGGTTGATCGTTTGAATAAAGTATTTTCAAAAACTGGTGCTAATATTTTTACATTTGACAAATTAATTTTTTTTAATGTCAAAAAATAAATTTAATCAATCGCTTTTACCGGCATTTGAAAAGATAAATTCTCTGCAAAAATTATTCATTTCCATTTCCATTGCTGTAGCTGTTTATTTTATTGTTGAAATAAAAAATATTGAATGGCTTACTCATATAATGATTGGCTGGGATACTTTTAGTCTATGCATGCTGGTTATGGCCTGGATCACTTTTTTTATCACGAAAGCAAAACAAATCCGTATTGAGTCAAAAGTGCAGGATTCCAGCAGAATAGTGATCTTTATAATTATCCTCATCTCAACGTTGGCCAGCTTTCTTACGGTTTTGCTTTTGATAGTTACTAAAAAAGAAGATAATAGTGGAACTTCATGGCGCTTGGCTGTTGCGATTGCAGGAATGTTGTTTTCATGGCTTTTAATTCATACTAGTTTTACTCTCAGGTACGCGCATATCTTTTATGGTGATCATGAAGTTAAACCAAACACCCATGCAGGCGGTATTGATTTTCCGGGGGACGATAATCCGGATTATCTTGACTTTGCCTATTTTTCTTTTGTTCTGGGGATGACTTTCCAGGTATCTGATGTACAGATCACTTCTAAACGATTTCGCAGATTGGCGCTTCTTCATGGTCTCATTTCTTTTGTTTTTGACACCACGATGATAGCGCTTACTATCAATATTATCGCTGGTTTCGGGTAATTGGTAAAATAAGAATCTTGGTTATTTGTTGCTTTACTGCAATTGAGATTTCATCTAAAGGAATGGATAATTGTGTTGCTAAATCGCAACTCATTCTCATTTTCCTTTGCCTGATAAAATGATCCGGATAGTGTGAATCATAATTTTAAAATCGAGCGCCAACGAAATATTTTCAATATAGATCATGTCATATTTCATCCGTTCAATCATTTCTTGCACATTTTCAGCGTACCCAAATTTTACCATTCCCCAACTTGTGATACCGGGTACAACCTTCAGTAATAATTTGTATTCAGGATGGCTTTTGATGATTTGATCAACATAAAACTTTCTTTCCGGCCGCGGGCCCACAAGGCTCATTTCGCCCTTTAATACATTCCAGAATTGAGGTAATTCATCAAGTCTCCACCTGCGCATAATTTTCCCCCATTTTGTAATTCTGTTATCATTGTCGCTGCTAAGCATAGGGCCGTTTTTTTCGGCGTCTATAATCATGGAGCGGAATTTATAGATCAAAAATAATTTTCCTTTGTAACCTACTCTTTGCTGAGAATAAATTACGCTTCCTTTTGATGAAAGTTTTGTCCTGATGGCAGTGTACAAAAACAAAGGTGAAAGAATAATGAAACCAAGGACCGACAGCAAAATATCAATCACTTGTTTTATGTTTAGTTGCCAGCCACTCATTAGTCCTGTATGAACTTCAATTAACGGTGTTCCCATTACATTGGTCGTCCGAACATTTCCTGTCAGGATGTCAACTTTGTCTGGCAACAATTTTATATTTACTTCTGTTTCCGCAAGTATCTGCAGAATTTTTTCCAACTCTTCTCTTTCATCATTTGATAAAGCGATAATCACTTCATCGATTGAATTCTCTTCTATTATTTTTTTGATCGAAGAAATATTGCCTAAAGTTTTTGTACCGCAAATTGATTCCGCTACCACAGTTTGATAGGTTGAAATAAAACCATGGATTCGGTAACCCGTTTTTTCAACATTGGAATAAATGGTTTGATAAAGTTCTTTTGCTTGTGATGTGTTTCCAATAATTAGCGTGTTGAACCAAACTTTTTCTCTTTGTATTTGATGGTGTGCCTTAGTGAGAAGGAAATACCGGACGATGCAGACAAAAAGGAACTGAAGTCCAAACAATAAAAAAAACTGCCCATAAAATGCGGAAAGGTTTTGATGTTTTTTATAAAAAAGAAAAATAAAAAACAAAATAATACTTCCTAAAAAAGTGTGTAAAAAAGTAGATAAGAATTCAAGCAACCTGGATTTGTAATAAAGAGCCTTGTAGGTTCCTAACAGGTAATATAAAAGAAAATATCCTAGCGGATAAAATACCAAACCGTAAATAAATTTTTGGCTGAAATCGAATTTTTCGTAACCTAGTTTTTTATGTAACCAATAAAAAATTATCCAGGAAATAGCAGAAGCAATAAAATCGCCTAAAGCATAAAACCCAATGTGTAAACGCTTCTGCAAAATGGATATTTATTTTTAAATTATAATACCTGGTTGCGATTGATTTTTTCAAGAATCAAATGAGCTACTTCCATCGCACGGTAACCGTCAACTTCAGTAACCGCAGTAGTTTTATTTTCATTGATGGCGTTTACAAAACTTTGTAATTCCATCTTAATAGCATTGTTTTCCTTTACGACCGGCGATGCGATAGCGATTGTTTTTTTTCCATGATTGGTGTCAATATCAAACGAGAAAACATTTTTATCATCAGGAGATTTATATTTTATGATCTCTGTTTTTTTATTAAGAAAATCTATTCCGATGTAAGAATCTTTTTGGAACAATCGCATCTTACGCATTTTTTTCATGCTGATTCTTGAAGAAGTAAGGTTGGCGACGCAACCATTGTCAAATTCAATTCTGACATTGGCAATGTCAGGCGTATCGCTCAACACATTCACTCCATTTGCAAACACATTTTTTACATTACTCTTCACCAACGAGAGAATAATATCTATGTCGTGAATCATCAAATCGAGGATAACACTTACATCTGTTCCGCGCGGATTAAATTGTGACAGCCTATGCACTTCAATAAACATGGGCTCCAGGTGATATTCTTTTGCCGCCAGCAGCGCAGGATTAAACCGTTCGACATGGCCAACCTGGAATTTGATATTGGCTTCTTTAACCAGTTTCACAATTTCTTTCGCTTCGCTCATTGTGTTGGCTAAAGGTTTTTCTACAAACACATGTTTGCTTTTTAAGATAGCTTTTTTGCACAGTTCAAAATGAGCTGTGGTGGGAGTCACAATATCTATGGCGTCGCACGATTCAATTAGTTGATCTGCATTTTTAAATCTCTTTAAGCCGTATTGATCCTTAACTTCTTTTGCATCCAAATCTGAAGGGTCACAAAACCCAACTAATTTTACACCTTCAATTTCTTTCCAGTTGTTCAAATGAAATTTTCCCAAATGGCCAACACCAAACACACCTACTTTTAGCATATACTTTTTTTAAAACCCGATAAAGGTAATACCAGAAAAATGAAAATTGCCTGAAACGGAATTGTAGTGGCTAAATCATTAAAAGACTTTTTATAAGTTTACAAAAATTTATGATGAATCAGACTTTTTACTTAGCTTTCTTATAATCTTTTTGACAAATTTTTCGTAATTTAAATAATAAATTTGTGAAGATGCAGGATATAGAACCTTATGATAGCTGGCAGTATTTATATTCATCTGAAAATGATGTGCGTTCGCCTTTTTTTGGGCGGGAGTATAGCCAATTTGAATTTTCGAACACGGTTTATAATTATTACATTCATCCTCTCTGGGACGAATTTGGAAGCGGCACTTTGTATCTTAAAGTGTTGATGGCTGATTATGATGAGCAATATGTAATTATAGAAATGATTGGCGAATGGAATGACGCAATTGAAAATGATATTATGCACCTTAAGCGCGAGGTGATAGACGATTTTATGCGCCAGGGAATCAGAAAATTTATTTTGATAACAGAAAATGTTCTCAATTTTCACAGTAGCGATGATTGTTATTATGAAGAATGGCGTGAGGATGTGGAAGATAAAAATGGCTGGATTGTTTTTTTGAATATGCCCACCCAAAGTCAGCACGATTTTATAAAAGCGAGATTAAATAATTATGTGGAAATGCTCGCCGTACCTAACTGGCGCACGATGAAACCTGATGTGTTTTTTAACCAGGTAGATAATATTTTATTGAGAAGGTTAGATATGTAAAGTTGTCAAGGTTAATAAAAGATTGTAATTGTGCACCGAAACCACATTACTATTTTTTGAAGTGTTGAACTCCTTGCTTCTTTAATGTGTTCTGGAGGCCAAGTTTTCCCTTGTTGTAATTCTTTATTTATAGCTATAATGAGTTCCAGAACCAATCCCGTGTTTTTCGATAATATTTTTTTCAATTAAAATTAATAAGGATCTTATAATTATCATTCGGGAAATGTTTAGTCCTTTTGCAATTTCTCCGGATTTGCAACCTGGATGGCTTTGGATAAAACTTGCAATAAGTTTTTCCCGGGGAAGTAATATTTCGTCTGTTTCGTGAATTTGGAGTTTATGCATTAATTGTACCTGGATATTTTTTAATGCATCAAAGAAGAAATTCACCCAATCACTGATATTTTCATTCGGTCGCAAAGCCTGGCAACTTCTAAGAACTTTATAGTATTCAAGTTTTCTACTTTCAATTTCATGTTCAAAGCTTACATATTGAATCCACTTATATCCATTCTTTAATAACAATAACGATGATAAAAGTCTACTTAATCTGCCGTTGCCGTCCTGAAATGGATGGATGCTTAAAAATTCATATATGAATATTGAGCATTTCACTAATGGATGAATTGATTTTTCATTATTATACCATTTAATCAAACTATCTATTGAGTTTTCTGTAGCAAACCCGGGTTCTGTAGTTTGAAATATTATCTGACTCGTTCCGTCTGGATATTTTGCGGCTACAGCATTACCATGTTGTTTGTAATCACCTCTGTGCCATGCATCTTTGGTGTTGTATTTCATTAAAACGTTATGTAGATTTTTTATATCGCCAACTGAAATTTGAATATCATCATAAGTGGCAGATATAATATCCAAAGTTTCAAAATAGCCAACTACTTCCTGCGAATCTCTATCTTTCAGCTTAGTAATATCAATGTCTTTAAGCAATACATCAACTTCTTCATCGGTCAATTTGGATCCTTCAATTCTGGTAGAAGCTCCGACACTTCTTACCGTTGCTATTGATTTAAGTTCTTTTAAATTCTGTTTTTGTCGTCTTTCGATTGAAGTCCATGATGCGTCAAACCTGTCGAGTTTGCTAATGAAAGAGATTAGCTGCCAGTCAAGATTAATTTTAAATATATAAACTGAATTTTCCATAGCCTATAATCAATGATACAAAATACTACAAAGTGATACAATATGATACAAGATAATACATGATGTCACAAAATAATACAAAGTGCTACAAAAGAATATAAAATAATAGACAGAAAAAATGACAGATAAATCCGGACTAAAAGTTGATTTATTACATTGAATAACTCAAGTAAACCAATAAATACTTCTGATTCTTATTTTAAATAAATGGAATCCATATTTTCTCCGCAATTCAGCATCGTAGATTTGTAAACAGGATCTTTTTTCCCGAGGTAAGGATTTTGAATTTCTGAAGTTTTGCTAAGCCAATTGGCCGGCTTGTCTTCGCCAAAAGCCATTGGGCAATTTTGCCAGTAAAGTTTCTCACCTTCATAGCCAACGGTCTTTAAAAGTGGATATAAATTTTCAGAAACCATGCTAAAATCGTGGCGCATTTCTGTAATGTTATTATCTTCTAAAATTGGTTGGGCATTCGCTTTTATATCGCTGACATTTTGTTTTATCGCTAAATAAACAGAAGAATCTTGTTCCTGGAGTTCATTCAAATTAAGGCTATCAGCAACTATTATAAAATTACCCGTTTTTGCTTTGATTATAGAAGTATCTGCATCTACAAATGCATTTTTCATAGCCATATAAGAATCTATAAGAGTTGCGATTTGGCCATCAAATTCTGCCGAATGTTTTTTTATTGCTACCGCCTCTGGCTTCGGTTTCACAGTAGATTTTTTATCTTTTTTAAAAAGAAAAAACCATCCTGCAACAATGATGATTACTATTATTATAATTGGCAGAATTCTTTTCATTTTTTCTATTTTATTTTACAAAAAATCAGGAAAGCTTTTCCAAGCCACTTTTAATTTTTTTAAATCCTTCTTCAATATTTTCCATGCTGGTGGCAAATGAAATCCTTATATAACCGGGTTGCCCAAACGCATCCCCTGAAACTGTAGAAATATGTGCATGGTTTAAAAGGTACATGCAAAGATCGCCTGAATTATTAATGATTTCACTTTCATAACTTTTCCCAAAATAATAACTAACATCAGGAAAAACATAGAAAGCACCTTGTGGCTCTGTAAATTTTACATTGGGCATATCTTTTAATAATTCTATAACGCGTTGTTTGCGGCGTGTAAATTCTTTAACCATCTCTAAAGAGGCTGTTAAAGGCGCTTCCAAAGCGGTTATTGCTGCACGCTGGGTTATTGAAGTTGGGCCGCTTGTAAATTGGCCCTGCACTTTTTCGTTAGCTTTTGCCACTTCAACAGATGATGCTGTGTACCCTAATCTCCATCCGGTCATCGCAAATCCTTTGCTTAGCCCGTTTATAATTATAACGCGTTCCTTAATAGAAGGAAATTGAGCGATGCTTTCATATTTCCCTTCTGTATGGGAATAATTAATGTATTCATAAATCTCATCGCTGATAATAAATATGCCTGGATGTTTTTCGAAAACTTTTGCCAGCCCTTCTAATTCCTCTTTTGAATAAACAGATCCGGTAGGATTGCAGGGCGAAGAAAAAATAAACAACTTTGATTTCGGAGTAATTGCATTTTCCAACTGCTCAGGAGTCATTTTCCAATCGTTCTCAGGCGTTGCATTTACAAACACAATTTTTGCGCGGCATAAACGTGCGATTTCAGAATAAGAAACCCAATAAGGAGTTGGGATGATTATTTCATCGTCATCATCCAAAATACTCATCATTGTGTTGGCGATGCATTGTTTGGCACCGGTGCTCACTACAATTTGGTTCGGTTTGTAATCAAGATCGTTATCGCGTTTTAATTTTTTACAAACAGCTTCTTTCAGTTCTGCATAACCCGAAACTGGAGTATAATGGCTATAGTTTTCATCGATGGCTTTTTTGCCAGCTTCTTTAACGTGGTCAGGCGTATTAAAATCCGGTTCGCCAAGGCTGAGGTTAATTACATTGACTCCCTGGGCTTTTAATTCACGCGCCAGTGTGGACATTTTAATAGTTTCCGATTCGCTAAACCTGGATAAATTTGAGGAAAGTTGCATTGTTTAAATTTTTAAAATCG